>NZ_CP013071.1:50000-139218 GCF_000264945.2 Sphingobium indicum B90A | reverse complement strand
TGCGGGTGGCTGCCGCCCTGCAGGCAAAGGGCGGTGACGAGTTCGCCAAGCCCGGCAGCATCGTCGAGGTCAAGTTCGTCAAAGGCCAGTCGCTTAGCCTGACTGCTTCGCGTTTGCTTGCGCTGATGATTTTGACCGCGGGCGGTGATGCCTGGGAGGACCGCCCGCACAAGATGCGAAAGGCGGACATTCGCCGCGGCCACAAGGGCAATGAGCGCATCTCGGATATGCTTGAGGAATTGCACCGCACGCTTTTCGCGGTCGACGACAAGTCCTGGCGCGGCAAGAAGGCGACGCTGCGCTTTTCGCTTATCTCGTCGTCGCGCGAAGAAGCGGAAGACGAAGAGGGCGCGGACGCTGGGTGGATCGAGTGGGAGTTCACGCCCGAAGCCCGAAAGCTGATCCAGGAATCGGAGACCTATGCGGTCCTGAACCGCCAGGCGGTGCTCGGCTTCCGATCAACCTATGCGCTCAAGCTGTACGAGATCGGGGCGCTGAGGCTGCATAGGCGCCAGTCGCTCTGGAAGGGCGACATGACGGCGCTGCGTGCGCTGCTCGGCATCGCGCCGGACGTCTACAAGGATTTCGCGCAGCTGCGCCGCAAAGTTCTCGAAAAGGCGAAGGCCGAAATCGACCAGCTCGCCCATTTTCGCGTGGAGTGGCGGGAGATCCGCCAGGGCAGAACTGTCACCGAAATCGAATTCCGCTTTGAGCCCAAGGATGCTCCGGCCCAAATCGCGACCGTGGATGAGATCGGTCGGCACTCTGCGGGCAGAAAGGCGCGGCGCGAGGACGAGGTGGAGACCGTTGCCGTCGAGGCTGTCACACAGGCGGCGGTGGCGGCCTTGGTGTCAAAGGATAAGGCTGGGGCAGGGGAGGTCACCTTCCCGAACGGCACGATCCGCTTTGGCTCGGACACGCTCGCGGCCATCGGCCGTTCGGCTGGCGGCGGTTGGGACATCGATCTCATTGCCGATGCCTATCGCGCGCAGATGGGCGAAAGGCTGGCGAAGCTCAAGGGCGCCAAGCTGATCGCATCCTGGACCGGCTTCTGCGAGAGTTTCCTGGCACGACGCGGGCGCCCCTGAGCCGAAATTGCACCGGTGCAATTTCGGGGTGAACTGCCCCCAAGGGGTCAGGTTGCGAGGGGGCGCAAAAGGTCTGCGGCGCAGATTGGGCAAGTTTCGCCCTTCGGGCTGGGCCGACTTGCGAAAATCAGCCTTCGATTGACCTAAAAGTGCAAATTGAGCTATGCCCCCTCTAGTTTCGCAAGGGGGCCTCTCTTGGCTGCATCACTCGACATTGAGGGCACGCAGGACCTGCTGTCCGTCTCGACGCTCGCACAACGGACCAGCTCTGTCCTCGAGCGGCTCCGCGACTCCGCGCGGAGTGCCCGGGCGGACGAGCGGCGCGAGCCGACGTTCCCGATTGGCAAGGCCGCGGAACTGGTCGGCCGAACCGCGGCGGCCATTCGCGAGGCCGAGAAGGACGGCCGCTTGCCGCCGCCTCCGCGAACCGAGAATAATCGGCGTGTCGGCTATACCCTGGCGCAGCTCAACGACATGCGCGGACTGTTCGGCACCCGGCCCTGGCGGGCCGCAACCGATCCCTGCTGCGTTATCGCGGTGCAGAACTTCAAGGGCGGGGTGGGGAAATCGACTCTTTCGGTGCACCTGGCCCAATATCTCGCGATCAAGGGCTACCGGGTGGCTCTCATCGATTGCGACAGCCAAGCGTCGGCAACCACGCTATTCGGCTATGTGCCCGACCTCGACCTGACCGAGGAGGACACGCTCTATCCATTCCTGCGGCACGACGACATGGAGTCGCTCGACTATGCCCTGCGCAAGACCCACTTCGACGGCCTCGAGCTTGTTCCGGCCAATCTGCGGCTGTTCCAGTCGGAATATGAAATCGCAGCGCGCATGGCGCGGGGGCAGGGGAACCTGATCGACCGCATGGCGCAAGGCATCGCGAGCATTGCCGATCGGTTCGATGTGGTGGTTCTCGATCCGCCTCCGGCGCTCGGCGCGATCTCGCTTTCGGTGCTGCGCGCGGCCAATGCGCTGGTGGTGCCGGTTCCGCCGACGGTGATGGACTTCTCGTCGACGGCGGCCTTCCTCGCCATGCTCGATGAGACCATAGAGACGCTGGCCGATCGCGGCTTGGCGCCGTCGCTGCAGTTCCTGCGCTTTGTGGCGTCCAAGGTCGATGAGAATAAGTCGATGCAGAAGGAACTGCTGAACCTGATGCGGACCCTTTTCGGTCACGCGATCGTCCGTACGCCGCTCAAGGATTCGGCCGAAATCGACAATGCAACGGCGCGGCTGATGACCGTCTACGAGCTGGACGGCCCGGTCACCAGTTCGACGGTGCGCAACCGCTGCCTTGCCTATCTTGATGGCGTGAACAGTGAAATTGAGGTCGACATTCGGTCGATGTGGCCGAGCCATTTGACGCGGCTTCGCAAGGAGGGACTCGCCTGATGCGAGCAAAATTGCACCGGTGCAATTCCGGGTAGAAGGGGTGGATGATGAGCAAGAAGAACGCCAACTTCGCGGCTGATCTGGTCGCCGGAATCGACCCGGGGGCGCAAGCCCCAGCGGCGCGGCGCCCTGGCATCGGTGCGAGCGTGCTGGCGGGCCGGGAAAGCCGGCTTGCCGAATTGGCGACGGGCAGCGTCGTCTCGCGCACCCATGAGCTTGTCGATCCCGCGCGCTGCCGAATGTGGGCGGGGCATAACCGCGAATATGCGCTCCTCAATGAGGAGCGGTGCGCCGACCTCATCGAGAGCATCAAGGCGCAGGGCAAGCAAGAAATGCCCGCCATCGTTCGCCGCGTGAAGGACGATCCTGCCTTCGATTTCGAGGTGATTTGCGGCGCGCGCCGGCATTGGACGATCAGTTGGCTGCGCGCCCACAACTATCCGGATTTCCGCTTTCTCGTCGATATCCGTAGCCTTACCGACGAGGAGGCCTTCCGTCTCGCTGACCTCGAGAATCGGGCGCGCGACGATCTCACCGATCTGGAGCGCGCGCGCGACTATCTGCGCGCGCTCGACGCCTATTATGAGGGGCGCCAGAAGGTGATGGCCGAGCGGATCAATGTCACGGAAAGCTGGCTCAGCCGCTATCTCGACCTTGCCCGGCTGCCGGCGGAACTGATGGCGGCCTTCGCCCTTCCGCAGGATCTCAGGATCAAGCATGTCACCGCGATCAAGCCTCTCTTGAAACCGGAGGATCGGCGGCAGCGTGTGTTCGCCGAGGCGGGACGTCTCGCTCAGGTGCAGTCCGATCGCGCAGCACCGATGCCGGTCCCCGATATCATACGCGCGCTCGCTCTGGCCGCCGATCCCCCCAAGAGGTCAGGATCCCCCAAGAAGTCAGGAAAGCCGGAAACGATCGTGTCCGAAGGGGGGAAACCATTGCTGAAAGTGGAGGCGGTGGATCGTAAGGGTCTCAAACTTACCTTGCTCCCGCATGCCGGTGGTACGCGGGCTGAAGCGGAGGCCGCGTTGAAAGCGCTGCTCGATCAGCATTGGAGCTAGGACAATCTTCAGCGGTTCTGAGACGTGAGAGTTTTGTCTTCACATGTTGAATATGGACTGCCCTATGACTGCAGCCTTCCAGGATGACATTCGCGAGAATGAGATCATCTCGCCCCGTCGTCTGGCGGAGCGCCTGCGCTTCTCCATGGCGCATTTGGCTCGCGTTGCTCGCCTGGATCCTAAGGCCATGACTCTGTATCCCTCCGCCCCGACCGTGCAGATTAAACTGGAGGAAATAGCCCGAGTTATAACGCGAGCGGCAGAACTTGCAGGCGAAGAAGGCAAGGCGGTTATCTGGTTCAAGCATCAACCCATTTCTGGAGTTGGGAAAACGGCCGCGGAATTGGTTGCGAATGGCGATATCGATATCGTCATGGAAGATCTCGATCGTATGGCTGCCGGGGTCTATTCCTGACAGGCGTCACTCAAGGCCGAAAGGTTAGCTTGTCCGCAGGACCTTTAGGCGAATGTCTTCTTCTCGTAGACGGTGACAATCGCCCGGCCATCCCAAACGTAGCACAGGTGCCGCTCCTGTCGGCTGTTGGCGAGTAGGCGAGGGCGGAACACCGCGGCGCACTCGCCGTCGGCGTCGCGCACGCTTTGGTACACGATGCCATCCGAACCTTGCTCACGCAGGTGCCGGCCAAGCGCCTGGCCGGCGGCATAGCTGTCCGGGGCGTAGAGGGCAGGGCGTTCATCGCGCAGGCCGCGAATATCGTGGAGCATGGCGTCCAGGTCGACCGCGTAGACGCGCATGTCGAGTTCCTGCGCCGGTTCGTGGGTGTACGCCATGAAGCGGGTTCGGTGATGGCGCGTCTCGGCAACCGCAGTCTCGATGGTGCTGGCAGCGTAGAACAGCCCGAAACTGCCGTCACAGAACCGGCTGCCATCGGGATTTAGGTGGGTGAACGCTGCCATGATCGCCGATGTTCCGGGTCCCGATACGCGGTCCTCCGGTGGGACGAGGGCGAGGTCCCCGACCTCGTCGCGAAGCCGGTCGTTGGTCATCGCCTCGATCGCATAGACCGCTTCCAGGTCGGCCGGATCCGCGACATCCTCAAACAGCGATATGGGCGGGAACCGGCTTGCGACGATCCGGTAGCACGGTTGCCACCGCACTTGCGTCGTCGCAATGGCATCCATCAGCCGCGCTGCGCGTCGATATATTGACGCACCACGTAGAGATCGGCGACATTGCCCGAGGCCATCCGCTCGATCGCCGGGCGTCCGGCGAACAGCGGCGCCTCATTGGGTTTGCGTACCCATTCGTTGGCGGTACGGGGCAGGAGCATCTTCAGCCCCTTGTAGATCCCCATGACATAGGAGATGCGCTCCAGCGCATCCTTGGGAATCGCCGCGACCGCGCCGCGCTTCCAGGTCTGGAAGGTCGAGCGGCTGTCGAGCCCGAGAAGCTTCATCTGCTCGGCTTCCTTGAGGTCCCAGGCGTCGGCAATGCGGAAAAAGGTGCGCAGCGCCGGACCGCTCAGATCCTTGCGGCTGGGCGCTTTGGCGGGGACGCCGGAATGGGCAGTTGTGGCCATTGGCCATCTCCTTCTTTCTCTGTCTATGTATGATATCTGTACATAACGTCAAGAAGAGATCAGTTTTCATACACGCCGAATGCGCGCGATGCCGCGTCAGGGATGGCCAGAACTGCCGGCGAGCAGCCGGTCGATCTCACCCATCGCCGCGTCGAACTCGGCAAGAGCCGCATGGGGGAGGGCGGTAGCCTGGTCCAAAGACGCCGGCTGCCCATCCCTTCCCGGTTCTTCGACGACCAGCAGGGCCTTCCCCTTGACCGTCTCCCGCCGTGCCATGCGCGCCGCCACAAGGGCGTCGCCGATCGCATAGGTGCCGCGCCGACTGATCCCGAACGCCCAGGTGATCTGATCGAGCCCGAGTGGCGCAAAACCAGCGAGCAGGATCCACACCTGCGGTGCCCGCGCGCTCGAGCGCAGGTGCCCCAACTGCTCGCGCATCAGCACCGCGCGCCGCCGCGCTTGCGCGACCAGCTCGGCAAGCCGGGTCACGCTGCGCTGGAGGCTGCGGGCCGCCAGCATGGCGCGTTCGCCCGGCCAGAGCTGCGGCTGCAGCGTTTGCGCCGTCACCGCGCCGGGGCAGGGGAGGGCGCGGGCCCACGCGCCGGACGCGGTCAGCAGCCGCCCCAGCGCGGCATCGACCGCCCAGAGCGGGGTGCGCGTGGCGGCCTGCTCGATCGCCACCGCGCGGTTCCCAAACGAACGGATTTGCACCGCGCGCTCCAGCGGCGCGAACCGCGGATCGGCGCGCAGCAGCGCGTGCAGGCGGGCCAGACCCGCGAAGGGCAGGGGGGTCTCGTCATCCGCGCCGGCCTGTTTCATTAGCGTGATCGCCCTGCCGATCGCTTCCTCCGCCAGCGCGTCTTCGGCTTGCATCGGGCGGTCGGCCCCGAAGCGAGCGGCCAGAGCGATGGTCTGCGCGGCATCGGCGAGCGGTTCCCACGGATGACGGCTGAGTTCGCCGAGCAGGGCGCGGACCACGGCATAGGCGGAGCAGCCGGTGAGGGGTGTCTCTTGGGGGCCGCGGTCGAGCCCGGCGAACCAGGCGTTGAACCGGTGTTCGGCGTCCGCAAATCCCGCTTGCGCCAGGGATGAAAGCAACACCTCCCGCAGCAGCCCTACGCAGAACAGCCGTTTTTCGATATCGGTGAGGCTGGCGAGGAGCCCGTCGAGCCGGCCGAGCGCCAGCGCGCATTCGCCTTGCGCGAGGGCGAGCTCCTCGGGTGGGACGTCGGTGTCGGCGGCGAGGGGATGGAAGCGCTCCATGCCGGATGTGTAGTGAATGCCAAAACACTGCACAACTACTCAGGTGGTTGGTGAACGAACATGTGATAATTGCACTTATCACATAAGCAGATTTGACCGTTCTTTATAAGGCCCAGTCGGCCCGAAGCTGCGATTTTGGCCAGGTTGAAGAACGAACACTGAACGCTTGATTGATTCTACCAGGACCGTTGCTGACCACCGACCTCGTAGATATCGGCTTCCATGGAGCAATTGTAGCTCTCTGCGATGTTGAACATCTCGGAGAGGAGGCTTTGGATTTCCTCATCAAGGGAAATGCCATCCGGATCGGGGTCATAGGCGACGGTCAGTTTGTAATCACAATTGCCGTTTTTTACCATGGCGTAGTCGCGTTCCAGCATCGCCTCAATCCGCTCCCGAGCGGGTTTTCTACCTCTTCCACGCTTGTTGAAGTTCTCGATAATCAGATGCAGGGCGATGCTGGCAGTGGGCGGCTTTTCCGGCAGTTTGGTCTGTGACGGAATAATGTCGAGCGCCCGATAGACGGTCATTCGTGAGACCTTCAGGTCGCGGGCAACGCGGGCCTTGCTGGCGCCGGCGGCAAGGCGACGGCGGATTTCATCGTCATCGACGTTCTTCTTCCGGCCTTTGTAAACGCCTTCGGCGCGCGCCGCTTCGATCCCGGCGCGCTGACGATCCTTGATGAACTTCAGCTCCATATCGGCGACCATGCCGAGTATGGTGATGACCATTCGCCCCATGTCGCCCGCCGTCGTCACCTCTGGCTCAAGGATGCGCAGCGAAGCTCCCTTTTCATCAAGCTCATGCACCAGGTTCAGGACATCGCGCGTGGAGCGGCCGAGCCGGTCGAGCCGCAGCACGACCAGCTCGTCGCCGGTGTGCATAAACTGCATGATCGTTTCCAGTTCCGTGCGCCCGCTCCGCGAGGCCCCCGATCCGGTCTCGGAACGGATAATTTCGCAACCTGCATTCTTGAGGCGGCCAATCTGGATATCCAGATCCTGGTCCGTGGTGCTGACGCGGGCATATCCGATACGAGCCAAGTGCAAAATCCGTCACATTAGGGTGGCTCTTGCAGTGTATCGTCACATTGAGCGCAAACCCACCCTTTTGTGACAGACGAATGGTGTCACTCGGCCCTATCACTCTGGGGTGTACCCAAATGTTATAGGCCGATCAGCCGCCTCACGCTGCAAGCCGTCCAAAATCAATCCGGTCGTTCAGGTCGAGGTCGAAGCGGCCATAAGGGTTCACATGACTGTAGATCAACGGCGTGAGACCACGATAATCTTCCGGCGTCATCCGCCCCGCCCACTTCGGCTCAACCTGCGCGGCGACAACTACGATGGCCGGTTGAGCGGCGACTATGATGGCCGGTAGGATCGGTTGTCTGGTCTGATCGTAGGGAGGGGCGCAGCCCCGACCGGAGAGCGGACCAGACAACCGGTGGCGATCTTTTTCCCCTTCTTTCGGGGGGCAGATCGGGGCTGTGGCGGGCGGTGGTATCGGAACACTCATCGAACAACGAGCGATGGGTTTGCGATGCCGGGCCACCACATTTCCGATCAGCAGGTATTTCTCTTCATGACCCATCGTCGCCAACACACCCAGGCCGTCGCGGCTGCCAAGGCCGGTATCAGCGAACGCAGCGCACGCCGGATCGAGAACGATCCGCAGCTTCCGTCCCAGAAGAAGAAGGAGCGCCACTGGCGCACCCGCGCCGATCCGCTCGAGCCATTCTGGCCACGTATAGAGGAGTTGCTCCAGATCGACGGTATCATTGCCGTCACGGTCTTCGAGACGCTCCAGGACGAGTTCGGCGAGGATGCTGTTCCCGATGCGATACGACGAACACTGGAACGCCGGATCGCCCGCTGGCGGGCACTGCACGGCGGCGAGAAGGAGATCTTCTTCCCGCAGCATCATGAGCCCGGTCGGCAGGGCCTGTCGGATTTCACGGTATGCGACAGTCTCAAGGTCACCGTTGCCGGCGAGACCCTGGCCTATCGCCTCTACCACTTCCGCTTGGCGGCGAGTGGCTGGGAGCATGCGGCTGTCGTGCTGGGCGGGGAGAGCTTTGCCGCCCTTTCGGAGCACCTGCAGGATGCGTTGTGGAAGCTGGGCGGTGCGCCGGCCGAACACCGCAGCGATTCCCTGTCAGCCGCCTACAAAAACCTCGACGCCGATGCGCAGCGGGATTTCACCCGAAGCTATGACGAGCTGTGTCGTCATTACGGCATGCTTGCTACCCGCAACAACCGCGGCGAGGCGCACGAGAACGGATCGATCGAAGGTCCCCATGCCCATCTCAAGCGACGGCTCGATCAGGCCTTACGCCGGCGGGGCAGCCGCGATTTCGTCAGCATCGAGGCCTGGCGCGAGTTCGTTGAGGCGCAGGTCGCCAGACAGAACCGGCGGCATGCTGCGCGCATCGATGCAGAACGCAGGGTACTCAAGGCGCTGCCCGCAAGGCGAACCACCGATTTCGCCATGGTCACCGTCGATGTCACCCGCAACGGCACCGTCGCCATCGATCGGGTTACCTATTCGGTGCCTTCCCGCCTCGTCGGACGGCGCCTCAACGCGCATCTCTTTGACGATCGCATCGAGCTCTTCCTCGGTCCAGACAGGGTAATGTCCACGCCGCGTGTGCGGATCAGTCATCCCCACCGGGGGCATAGCATCGATTTCCGGCACATGATCGGTAACCTGCGCCGCAAGCCCGGTGCACTGCGCAACCTCGTCTACCGCGAAGCCCTCTTCCCCGATCACGCCTACCGGCGGGCCTGGCAAGCCTTCGATGCCCAACTCGATGGACGGCAGGCCTGCCGCGATGCCGTCGCGCTGCTCGATATCGCCGCCAGGGGCGACTGTGTCGACGTGCTGGCTCGGCGGATCGATGAGGCTCTCGACAGCGGGCGCTTGCCCGATGTCGATGCGCTCAGGGACGAGTTCCTGCCAACCGCAAGATCGCAGCGCGATGTCGCTATCCCGCCACCCGATCTGCACAGCTACAACAGCCTGATCGCCAGCGGGGAGGTGCACTGATGACCCGCACCAAGGATCAGGCCGCCGCCGTACTGCCTACCCTGCTGAAGGCCTTGCGCCTGCCGAGCATCAACCGCAACTGGAAGCGCCTCACCGACACCGCCGATCGCGATGGCTGGCCGGCCGCCAACCTGCTGGCCTCGCTTCTCGAGATCGAGATGGCTGATCGCTCCTCCCGGCGCATCCAGCGCCATCGCGACCAGTCCGGCTTGCCCGCAGGCAAGACCTTCGCCACCTTCGATTTCGACGCCGCCCCCGGCATCCGCAAACCGCACCTCTTGTCCCTCGCCGCCGGTGACGACTGGATCGAGAACGGCGGCAACCTGCTGCTGTTCGGCCAGAGCGGGACCGGCAAGACGCACGCAGTTGCCGCCATTGGCCATGCCCTCATCGACACGGGGCGGCGCGTCCTGTTCTGCTCCACCACCGACATGGTCCAGAAGCTCCAGTCCGCGCGCCGCGACCTCAGCTTGCCCGCCATGCTCGACAAGCTCGACAAGTTCGATCTCATCGTGCTCGACGATCTGTCCTACGTCCGCAAGGACCAGGTCGAAACCAGCGCCTTGTTCGAGCTCATCGCCCACCGCTACGAACGCCACTCGCTCGCCATTACCGCCAACCAGCCATTTTCGGCATGGGACAACGTCTTCCCTGATCCCGCCATGACTGTCGCCGCGATCGACCGCCTCGTGCACCACTCGACCATCATCGAGATGAACGGCGAAAGCTACCGCAAGCGTTCCGCCGTCGCCCGCATCAACGCCGGCGATTACGACCCGCCCAATGGCGCCCCGGACCGGCCATCATAATTGTCGCTGGCTTCGCGCTCGGGAGCACCCTTGCTGAGGCAACGGGTAATTGTCGCCAGCGGCAATTACATGCCAACCATCCCATGCGCTTCAAACCCTCGCTTCCGGCCAGCGCCAGCGACAATTACCCAGCGTCGTAATTGTCGCTCGACGGTTGCTCCTCGCAACAGCAAATGGTAGCCAGAATTCACCAACCGGCGCGGCCACCTATCGGCCATCAAAATTGACGCCGACCGGACACCGTAATCGTCGCGCTACAGCTCAACCAGTACGGTCTGAAGCATGCGGGTGTTCACATACACCAGCGACGCTTGCAGGAGGTGTAGCGCCAGAACGGAGATTTCCTGCTCATGGATGCGGTTGGTGGCGATCTCGCCGCCCTTGCCGAAGAACACGAAACCATTAGCGCCGTTCCAGTTCTCAACCACATTCAGCCCTTCGTGGATCTCGCGGCGGAATGCCTCCTGACGCAAATACCGGCATAGGAAGATTGTTTTGACCGCGCGGCCGAGTTCACTCAGCGCCTTGTAGGTCGGGTGCATCACTTCGGCTCTGGCAAACCGGAGCAGGATCGCTTCCGGATCGGCGGTGCGCGATTGCATGGCAGCGGCATATTTGACCATTTCGTCATATTGTTGCTCGATCTCGTCCCAGTCGATCGGGCTGGAGAGGATCGGCAGTAAATTGGAAAGCCGCGTGCGCATGCCGGCTTGGGGAAGGGCCAGTTTCTGGCGTGCCACTGCTTTCAGCCGCGGGGCAAGCTCAAATCCAAGGAGTCGGCAGAACGCAAAGCCGACTGCGCTCTGGCCGTGGCTATCGACGTACTGGCGCTGGATTTCCATGTCGGTGCAATGGCGTAGCACGCCTTCGATCATGGAGGCGACCTCCGAGGAAGAGCACCGCTTGAGCTGGGAATAAACGCAGGTCGCGCGCTTCTCCACATGCCAGTAGATCATGACGCCACGGCCGCCATAGCGGGCGTGCCATTCCGTCATCAGGTTGCGGTCCCACGCGCCGAACTTCGTTGAATCGGACGCGCATGCCGTGCCCGCATCTCCCCATACTGCGGCATTGCGGATTGCCAGTGTCGCGTTTGCTACCCGCGCGCACGCCTCCCTCAGCGCTGGCGCGTGGATGAAACGGCGATGGACATGCAGCAATTCCTCGTAACTGACATCGGGTGTTGCGCCAGCGACCCGCTTGAGCCCGGCGTTCGTGCCCAAGCCATAGAGACACAGCAAAAGACGCTGAGCCAAGGCTGCTTTCGACAGGGTAACCCGCGAGGCCGACGTTTCGAAAGCATCCATCAATCCCGTGTCCAGAGCAGCCTCTTTCAACACGTCCAGCAGTCCGGTCATCGGCCAGCGCTGACCGATCTCGCTTTTGATCGAAGCGAGACCCTTCGGTTCGGGCAAGGGCTTGAACGGTGTAATCGATATCCGGTTGTCGCCGCGCCACAGGAGCCGGACCTTGTCGTTTTGTGGAATATTGGCATTGAGGAGCAACAGTTCCCGTTCAAGCTCCTCCCGGATCGAGGCGCAAAACGCCTGCGCATCTGGCGTCAGGCTGAGGCCGGAATAGTACGCATCTCGCCTGATCTCGAAGTCCTTGGGAAGATCGTCATCGGGATTGCGATAGCGATCCGCCCCGACCACCCAGATTTCTTTGGAGCGGATGCGGTCGCGCAGTTGCGTCAGGACGCAAAGCTCATAGCTGATCCGGTTTACCCGCCCATCGTCATCAATGACGGAACTGCGCCATCGCGCTGGAATCACCTCATCGATCGGAACATCCTGCAATGGCACGAAGCGGCATCCGCCATCCACCTTGCTCCTGATCCAGTCGAGGGCCGCCAGGACCGGCCGCCACACCGCGTTGTTCGACCGGAACTCAAGTACGGAAAGCAGGCTTGGCAGCATGCGCCGGTAATGATTGGCCCAGGAACCACGCATCACCTTGTAGATGCGCCGGTCCAGAGCGCCCTTCGCATGGCTCTCCTTGACGATCGCCGCCAGCTTGGCCTTACCGGCGATCGGGAAAATGACATCGCAGATGCGCCCCGATGGTTCATTGATCGAGGCGCTGGCGATCTCGACCAGCAGGCGCTCCTTTCCATAGACCCGCTCGATGTCTTTCGCGATATCGCCCACCACCTTGCGTTTCGAGCGCGTTCCGATCTTGTGAACGGTTTCGATCAGCAGGTCGATCATCGCGTCAGTGAGTTGCGCCTCCCGCGACATTAGATAAATCGCATAAAGGCCGAGCTGTCGCGCCGGCGCATGCCGGCGCATCTCCGAGGCCTTTTCACCGGCAACGCGGCGAACAATCTGATCGACCCATGGCTTGCCCGTAGCCGTCAGGAGATCATGGGGAAGATCAAGTCTCTGGATAAAGGCGAGTTTCTCGGTCACGTCGAGAATGTTGTCGAGCGTTGCCTGTCCGGCGTCACCCTTCATCCTGTTGAATCCGGTCGAGCTGTCCGGATCGGCAAGCGAGGCTTCCAATAACGCCACCGCATCTGACGAAAGCCGATCACTGGCTCCGATCAGCCAGGTGTCCAGATAATCTTGCCGTTGTGAGCGAACGACACGTTCAAGCTCCTTGCGCGACGGCCCATAAATACGCCGGTCCCGGCACCACAGGAAAACATGCTCAAGCATGGCATTGATCGACTGGCCGCCCGGGCACAGCTCGCCAGCAATCCATTCCGTCAATTGCGCGCGATCCACCCGCTTCATGCGGTGATATCCAAGATGGATCAGGATCTCCGCACAATGCCGTCGTGCTGTCCGACTGGAAAAGTCATAACCGGCTATCTCGCCAGCCTCGACACCGAGTTGCTCGGCCAGATACGAGAGGCCATCGGTAGGGATTGAGCCGGGATCGATCGCGAAAAACCCCAGGGAAGCGAAGAATTTCAGCTGTGCGGCGAGGCCAAGGCGCGTCAGGGCCGGCTTCGAATTTACAAAATCAATATCGGCAAAGCTCAGGCTCCATCGTCCGATCAAATCCCCGCCCGGAATACTCCGATCGGCTCTGTTGCAAAAATCGTGAAGCTTGAGCATGCTTGGCGGAGATTGGACGGACGGAACGATGACGGATTTCAAGTGGCGCCATTTCCAGGGTGATGTGATCCTGTGGGCGGTGCGCTGGTATTGTCGCTATCCGATCAGCTATCGCGACCTTGAGGAAATGCTGGCGGAACGCGGCATTTCGGTCGACCATACGACGATCTATCGCTGGGTCCAGTGCTACGCCCCGGAGATGGAGAAGCGGCTGCGCTGGTTCTGGCGGCGTGGCTTTGATCCGAGCTGGCGCCTGGATGAAACCTACGTCAAGGTGCGGGGCAAGTGGACCTACCTGTACCGGGCAGTCGACAAGCGGGGCGACACGATCGATTTCTACCTGTCGCCGACCCGCAGCGCCAAGGCAGCGAAGCGGTTCCTGGGCAAGGCCCTGCGAGGCCTGAAGCACTGGGAAAAGCCTGCCACGCTCAATACCGACAAAGCGCCGAGCTATGGTGCAGCGATCACCGAATTGAAGCGCGAAGGAAAGCTGGACCGGGAGACGGCCCACCGGCAGGTGAAGTATCTCAATAACGTGATCGAGGCCGATCACGGAAAGCTCAAGATACTGATCAAGCCGGTGCGCGGTTTCAAATCGATCCCCACGGCCTATGCCACGATCAAGGGATTCGAAGTCATGCGAGCCCTGCGCAAAGGACAGGCTCGCCCCTGGTGCCTGCAGCCCGGCATCAGGGGCGAGGTGCGCCTTGTGGAGAGAGCTTTTGGCATTGGGCCCTCGGCGCTGACGGAGGCCATGGGCATGCTCAACCACCATTTCGCAGCAGCCGCCTGATCGGCGCAGAGCGACAGCCTACCTCTGACTGCCGCCAATCTTTGCAACAGAGCCTTTTTTGGTGGCCCTGGCCAGTCGTGGCTTGCGGACGCGGCGCTGGGGAGGAGCCACCAGCCCGGGATAAATGTTGACGACCCCATCCAGAAACAGAATAATTTCCATCTCTACCCAGGCATCGACGTTTTCAGGCGTGTCGACCCCATATATGAATTTCCGGACGCCGAGATAAAAGATGCGCGAATTGACGCCAAGCACGAGTTCGGATTCGTTCTGTGTGAGAGGCATCTCTTCAATCGTAGGCAGGCCAAGATCGTGACGAAATTCGGCGCAAACCGGCCTGACGAGATGTTCTTGCATGAAAGAATACCAGCGACCGTTTATGTCGGATCCCTTAAGACCTGCGAACATGAATAGGCGGACCCAGTCATAATTAAGCACTGTCTGGGCGAGCGCCTGGTATACATTTACCAGCCGCTCTCGCAACGGAACATTGCGGTTGCTGATTACAATTTCCCAGTATGGATTCCACCGGCCGATGAATACTTCCTGATACACGCGTTCAATCAGTGCGTTCTTGCTGGCAAAATAGCGAAATAACAAAGGGTGCGTGATGTTCAGCCGCTTCGCTAGCTCGCGTGTGTCACCACCAAACCCTACTTCCGCGAAGAATTGCACGGCGCCTTCCACGATAAGCCGCTCGCGTTCGGCGCGCGGCAACCGCGGAGTGTCGGTCTGCGTTTTCTTACGCGGGGTCGTCACCTCATTCCCTTCTTTCATAACCAAGCGCCTTGGCGCCGATGCCAATGGTCGTGAATGCTAAAAAATGACCGGCTGGTCAAGTGCATAGGCGGATGCTTCGCTCCAGCTGACGGCGGTGCGCGCTGAATACGCGCCGCCGCTGGAAGAGGTCCTTACTCTGTGAGTTGTTGCATGTGCGCTTGCAGCATTGTGGCCGGCGGGCAGGAGTTGGGAATTGGTCGTTACGTAGCTTCTTTTTGGCGATGTTTGTGGCGCATAGGGCTATTGACAAATGCCCAAACGGTAACCTAAAGTTTCAAACAGACGCAGAGACGATAAGCGCCGTGCAAGTTGGGGCCATCCGGCCGGAAATGCTGAACGGATGGATCGGATGCTGCCAGGGGCCTGCGTGAGCGGGTTGGCAGGCTAGTTTCCCATGTACGGAAGACGAATCGGGAAAGCTCGTGGTCGGTGTGTTTCGCGAGTGAGGGGATAGACGTGCGAAAGGACGTGAGCGGTTGGATCACCCGTCTGAACGACGCGATGATCGACAACTACACAGCTTCAGGCGCATGGCGGAATGAGTCGATCGCCGATATCGCTGCGCGTCTGGTGATCGAAAAGCCTGACATGCTCGCATTTATTGAGGGCGATCGCTCGCTTTATCTGGGTAATCTTGTTACCAAGGCAAGAAAGATTGCTGCGGTACTTGCCACGCGTGGCCTAGTTCCGGGCGATGTGGTAAGCTTCCAGCTTCCCAACTGGCTCGAAACCGCGGTAATCAACCTGGCTTGTTGTATCGGCGGCTTTGTCTGCAATCCCATCATCCCAATCTATCGCGAGGCGGAGGTCGGCTACATCCTGCGCGACGGCCGTGCTAAGATTCTGTTCGTGCCGACGAGCTTCCGTGGCTTCGATTATGTCAATATGGCGCGCGCGCTTCAGGCGGGCCTTCCCGATCTTGCCACCATCGTTACCGTCCGGGGTGAGGCGGAGGGCTGTCTTGGTTATGAGGAGCTTCTCGCTTCAAACGCGCCTGACGTGGCAAGCGGCCATCCCGATCCCAATGCCGTCAAGCTGCTGCTCTATACATCGGGCACGACAAGCCATCCCAAGGGCGTTCTGCACAGCCACAATAGCTTAATGGCCGAGCTCCTTGCCGCTCGGGACTATTGGGGCCTTGGTGCGAGCGATGTGGTGCTGATGCCCTCGCCGGTTACGCATATAACCGGCTATCTTTACGCGCTCGAAATGGGTTTCGTCACCGGCTGTGCCGCGGTGTTGATGGAGCGATGGGACGCCTCTGAGGCGGTCGAGCTGATCAAGCGGCACGGCGTAACGATGAGCGTTGGCGCAACTCCCTTCCTCAGGGAACTTACGGATACGGTCGTGTCGGCCGGGGCTCTGCTCCCCACGATGCGTTTGTTTATCTGCGGCGGGGCGCCGGTTGCGCCGGAACTTGTGCGCCGGGCGGCGCAGGCGATCCCGGGGTGCGCCATATCGCGCGCCTTCGGAAGCAGCGAGGCGCCAACGGTCACGCTGGGTGTCCGGGGCGTCGAAGAGCTTGAGCTTGGCGCGACCACGGACGGGCGCATCGTCAACAATGAAGTGCGGATCATCGACGAAGCGACGGGAGCGTTGCTGGGCGAGGGGGCGGAAGGAGAGATCCTTGTTCGCGGCCCGGAGGTGATGCTGGGCTATACCGATCAAGCGCTGACGGACGATGCGTTCGATCAGGACGGCTTCTTCCGCACGGGTGATCTCGGACGGATCGAATTTGGCGATTTCCTGGCGGTGAGCGGCCGTAAAAAGGATGTTATCGTGCGCGGGGGCGAGAATATCAGCCCTCAGGAAATCGAAGATGCGCTGCATCGCTATCCTGCAATCACCGACGTCGCAGTGGTGGCGATGCCGCATGAAAGGCTGGGTGAAGGGGTCTGCGCCTATGTGATTGCGGATGCGCCCGTTTCCGTCGCCGACATTGGCAGCTTCCTCGGGGAGCAAGGGCTAGCGCGACAGAAATGGCCGGAGCGCGTGGAGATGGTCGACGCGTTTCCGCGCACGGCTTCGGGCAAAGTCCAGAAGAATATCCTGCGTGATCGCCTGGTTGCGCAGGCTCAGCCCACGGAGGCGTCCTTATGAATGGTCCGGACCTTCAACGGTCATTACGGCTTTTTGAGCGCATGCTGCTTATCCGCAGGATGGAGGAGCGGCTTGGTGACCTCGGGAAAGCCGGCGAACTTCCTGGCAATGTGCATCTTTATATTGGCCAGGAAGCGGTGGCCACCGGCGTCTGCGCACATCTTGACGACAGCGACTGGGTTGCCAGCACTCATCGCGGGCACGGTCACTTCCTGGCGAAGGGCGGAGATCCGCGCGCTATGGCGGCGGAGCTCATGGGCAAAGAGACCGGCATTTGCCACGGCAAGGGCGGCTCGATGCATGTTGCCGACGTCTCGAAGGGCATATTGGGCGCCAACGGCATTGTCGGCGGTGGCGTAGGGCTCGCGGTCGGTGCGGCACTCGGCGCGCAGCTTGACGGCGAGGGCCGGGTTGCCGTGGTGTTTTTCGGTGACGGTGCGTCCAGCCAGGGCGTCATTTCCGAGGCGCTGAACATCGCCGCCCTGTGGAAGCTTCCACTGTTGCTGGTCTGCGAGAATAACGGATTTTCTCAATTCTCCCCTTATGAGACGGTGAACGCTGGCGATATCTGGCGCCGCGCCGAACCGTTTGGCATGCCCGGCGCGCTGGTCGACGGCAATGACGTCCACGCCGTATGGCGGGTCGTTGGCGAGGCGGTTGCGCGGGCGCGCTCAGGCGAAGGGGCCACGCTCATCGAGGCTCGTACCTATCGCTGGCGGACTCATGTCGAATCCGAAGAAAGCTTCCTTGCAGCGCCTTATCGCACCCAGGAAGAAGTCGAGAGCTGGAAGCAGCGCGATCCGATTAGCCGGCTGGAAGAATTTCTCGTCTCCGAGGATCTGGAAAAGGACGTGGCCGCTATCCGGGCCAGGGTCGAGGGCGTTACCGAAAGCGCCATCACCGATGCTTTGAATGATCCTCTTCCCCCTGTCTCCCGTGCTTTTGAGGATATGTTCGCCAATGGCTAAGCGGCGCCTCATCCATGCTGTCAACGAAGCGCTTCATGAAGAAATGGAGCGCGACGATCGTGTGATCCTCTATGGCGAGGATGTCAGGATCGGCTTGTTCGGCGATACACGCGGCCTCTTCGACAAGTTCGGGGGCAAGCGGGTGATCAACACGCCAATCTCCGAGGTTGTCATGACCGGTATGGCGGTTGGGATGGCAGCGGCCGGCTATCGCCCGATCTGCCACATGATGTATGGCAACTTCCTCTACACCGGCTTTGACTCCATCGCGAACCAGGCCGCCAAGCTTCGCTATATGACGGCGGGCCAGCTCAAGCTGCCGCTCGTTTACCTGGCATCTACCGGTGCCGGCCGCTCATCTGGCGCGCAGCATTCCGATGCACCCTATCCAGGCGTCATGAACCTTGGCGGCATCAAGGTCGTGATCCCCAGCACGCCAGCCGACGCCAAGGGTCTGATGAAGGCCAGCATCCGCGAGGATAATCCGGTCCTCTTCCTGCTGCCCACCCGCCGCGGCGGCGAGCAAGGAGAAGTGCCCGATGGCGATCATGTCGTGCCGCTCGGCAAGGGATCGGTGAAGCGCGAGGGTCGCGATGTCACGGTGGTCGCGATCGGTGTGATGGTGCGTCATGCAATGCGCGCAGCGGCGACATTGTCCGAAGAGGGGATCGAGGTCGAAGTTGTCGATCCGATGACGCTCTTCCCGCTCGATAAGGAGCTGATCCTGGCCTCGGTTCGCAAGACCGGGCGCCTAGTAATCCTCGATGAGGCGCGTGCTACATGCAGCGCCGCAAGTGAAATTGCCGCTATCGTCGCCGAACAGGGTTTTGCTTCGTTGCGTGGTCCCGTGCGCCGGGACACCGTGCAGGATGTGGCGATCCCGTTCGCGCCCCATCTCGAAAATGCGGTGATCCCTGATGAGGCTATGGTTGAGGCTGCGATCCGCGCGGCTGTACGCGATGGAGACGTTGCATGAAGATGTCGCTTAAGTTGCCGATGTTTGGCATGAACATGGAAGAAGGCACGATCGCTCGCTGGCACGTACAGCTGGGCGCAGACTTTGCTCTCGGTGACATCCTTTATGAGGTGGAAACCGAAAAGGTGACGTCCGAGGTGGAAGCCCCGTGCGATGGAACTCTCATTGAAATATTGGTTTCTGAAGGTGATGATGCTGCTGTTGGAGCGGCAGTCTGCCGAATAGAAACGAAATAATTGTCCTGACACCGGAGTGAAGTGGGCAGGAGACACGGATAGTTTTTCAACGCGACCGAAGAAAAAATGTTTAAGAGCGCGAAACGATACTTCGGTCATATCTAGGGAGGGATGGTTATGATTGTCAGACCAGAAAGCACAACGAAACGGCACGGCATTAACTTATACGCATCGGGCGTCGCGCTTCTTTGCTTCTGTTCGCCCGCATTCGCCCAGAGCGAGGCTCCGGCGGAGCAGCCTGCTGCCCAATCCGCAGCCGCCGAAGCGCCGCAGAGTGAAAGTCTGGGTGCCGGCGAGATCATCGTCACCGCCAGCAAGCGCGCTGAATCGATCAACAAGGTCGGCCTCACGATTGCGGCGGTCAGTGGCGATCAGCTCGTCAAGCAGGGTATCAGCAGCGTCCAGGATTTGACCAAGGCCGTCCCGGGTCTGACCTATGCGCGGTCGGCATTCGGCACCCCGGTGTTCACGCTGCGTGGCGTCGGCTATTTCGATACCGCTCTGGCGGCATCGCCTGCGGTTAGCGTTTATGTCGACCAGGCGCCTCTCAGCTTCTCCGCGCTGCCCGGCATCGGGGTCGGTTTGGACATGGAGCGTGTTGAGGTACTGAAAGGTCCGCAGGGCATTCTGTTCGGCCAGAATTCCACCGGCGGCGCGATCAACTACATCGCCAACAAGCCGACCGACACTCTGACGAGCGGGTTCAGCCTTGGCTATGGACGATTTAGCACGGTTGAAGGCGAAGCTTTCATCAGTGGACCTGTGACCGACACGCTCAATATACGGCTCGCTGGCCGCAGCACTTATGCGGGATCGTGGCAGAAAAATTACTTCTCTCGTCCAGGTGACGAGTTCGGGAAGCGGCGGGAATTCGCTGGCCGTATCACTCTAGACTGGAAGCCCACCGATAGACTCAGTTTCATGGCCAGCCTGAGTGGTTGGCATGACGGCAGCGAGCCGCAGATCGGGCAGTACATCTTCCTGCGTCCTGCCACGGCGGGGCAGGAGCAATTTTTGAGCCCTCAGCTTTATAATTTCGAAACGGGTACATTGGTGACGCCATATGCGCCGCGCAAGGCGCGCGCCGCCGATTGGTCCGCGGATGCTGAACCTTTCCGTGACGACAGAATGTATAATGCCGCGCTGCGTACCGACTATGACGTGACCGATAATCTGACCCTGACCTCGATCACTTCTTATTCGGACTATAAGCGTAATAGCCGGGCGGCGGATGACGGCACTGCGGTGCAAGACTATGATTATGTCGCCAACGACGGATATATTCGTGACTTCAACCAGGAATTGCGCCTGTCGAACGACGCCGCATCGCGCATGCGGGTCACCGTCGGTGCTAATTATCAGCACAGCAAAGTCTATGAGCTAAGCAAGCTTTCAAATGGAGATAGCATCGTCTCGAATTTCTCTCAGATAGACGGGACGAGCACTTTGCTGCCGGTGCCATTTTCCAGAGCATCGGATTTCAGCCGGCAGACGATCGAAAATTATGCGTTCTTTGGAAACGTCGATTTCGATGTGACAGACACCATCACGGTGAAGGGTGGCCTTCGCTATACGAACAGCAAGCGCCATTTCGTCGGCTGTACCTTTGATAATAATTTCGACCCGATACATGGCGACGACACCTTTCGCAGGCTGTTCGACATTATCCACACGTTCGCCAGATCCCTGGTGGGCCTGGGAGCATCGACCCCCCTGCAGCCGGGTGACTGCACCAGTGCGATCGACCCGCTGACGGATGCCAACGGCAATCCACTTATCGGTGTAGAGAATGGGCAACGGCCGGATGCCTTTGAGAGCATCCTCGGCGATACCAACCTCAATGAGGATAATCTGTCCTGGAAGGTTGGCGTCGACTTCAAGCCGGTGGCTGGTTCGCTATTTTACGCGAACGTGACCAAGGGCTATAAGGCAGGCAGCTTCCCAACGATTTCGGCGGCGACTGTCAGTCAATATCGTCCGGTCGTTCAGGAATCGGTCATTGCCTACGAAGCGGGTTTCAAGCAGGAGCTGTTCGACCGCTCGGTGCTGCTCACCGGTGCTGGCTTCTACTATGACTACCGCAACAAGCAGCTGATGGGCTTCTTCGATCAGCCGCCTTTCGGCACCGTGTTCGCACTCGACAACGTGCCTAAGTCCACCGTCAAGGGCGGTGAGCTGGCCATCGTATGGCGGCCGGTCGATGGCCTCAACCTCAGTGGCGCGGTGACCTATGTCGACGCGAAGATCAAAAAATACTCCGGTCTGAATTCCGACTCGGTATTTACTGACTTTGCCGGCGACCGGGTGCCATTCGCTCCGAAATGGAATGCGAGTGCAAACGCCGACTATACCGTTCCGCTTGGCGCCAGCCTGGCAGTGAATTTGGGTGCCAGCCTGACCTATAACAGCAGCACGCAGGCTGCGATCGGTCATGATGCGGTGACGAAGGCGGTAACCTACATCAAGCCGTTTACCACCGTTGATGCTCGCATTGCACTTCAGGATGCGGACAATGCATGGCAGGTCCAGTTCTGGGTGAAGAATCTGACCAACGAATATTACTGGAACAACGTAGCGTTCCTGTACGATACGGCGGTTCGGTATGCGGCCATGCCACGCACCTACGGAGTAAAGACCAGCTTCCGTTTCTAAAGCTGATCGGAGGATCTTGGGTTGGTCTGTCGAGATTGGCCTGGGATCTCCCCTCCTCTGCCGGCATGAAGCCGGTGGTGCATTGAATGGATACGGCCGGAGCATCCGATTTTTCGGACGCTCCGGCCGTAATCCTTTAAGTTCAGCATTTTTTGGATCAGAATGGGATCATGGCTGAGGCAGCGGATGACCTGGATGTCGTGATAGATGCCGCGGCGCTATGGCTTGCGGCGGGCCGTCATGTCGCGCTTGCCACAGTGATCGAGACCTGGGGGTCGGCGCCTCGGCGGGCGGGATCCCATCTGGTGATCCGCGACGACGGAATTTTCGAAGGCTCCGTCAGCGGCGGTTGTGTCGAAGGCGACGTCATCGTTCAGGCTCTCGAATTGATTGCGGCAGGGGGCGGCTTTCGTCGCCTGGATTATGGCGTGGCTGACGCGCAGGCCTGGGAGGTGGGACTTGCTTGCGGCGGCCGAATCTCCATCCTGTTACAGACCGTCGATGGGGCACATTTTCCGCCTGCGCTGATCGAGCGTATCGTTGATGCACGGGCGCAGGGTTTGCCGCTGGGTCTGGCGACGGATCTGACAAGCGGTGCGACCCGCGAGAATGCGGCCCCTCTGAAGGAATGGTTCTTCAATCTCTATCCTCCGCGCCGTCGTCTCGCGATCGTGGGGGCGGTTCATATCGCCCAGCTGCTCGTCCCGATGGCGCGCCTTGCGGGCTATGAGACAACCGTTATCGATCCGCGCGGCATGTTCGCGGCGGCTGCCCGATTTGATCAACCTGTAGACGAGAATTGGCCCGACGAAGCGCTTGATCGTTGGCGCCCGGACGGCGGCTCCGCGGTAGTCAGTTTGACGCATGATCCAAAGCTTGATGATCCGGCGCTGGCGCGCGCTCTGAACTCGCCGGCCTTCTATATCGGCGCATTGGGATCACGAAAAACACATGCTGCCCGGCTCGAGCGGCTCGGCGCCGCCGGCTTCACGGATAAGGAGCTCGCCCGCATCCATGGGCCGGCAGGGCTCCCAATCGGTGCGGCGGGACCAGCCGAGATCGCCGTTTCCATCCTGGCCGAGATGACGACAGTCTTGCGGAGCTCGAAGTGAGGTTTGGACGGGTATCGCTGGAAGAGGCCGAGGGTGCGATCCTGGCCCATAGCCTCTCGATTCCGGGACGCCGCTTGCCAAAAGGGCGCGTGCTCGATTGCGATGATCTGGCGGCGGTCCGGCATGCGGGATTGGAAGCGCTCACCGTTGCTCGGCTCGATACGGACGATATTGGTGAAAATGATGTCGCGATGGCGATTGCGCAGAGGCTGGCCGGAGATCATGTCCGCGCCGAACCTCCCGTCCATGGGCGGGCTGATCTGATCGCCGAGACGAACGGCCTTCTCGTTTATGCACCCGACGGCATAGGCAAGCTCAATCGGGCAACGGAGGCGATCACATTCGCCGCCGTCGCGCCGATGACGCCGGTGCGCGCGGGCGACGTGGTAGGCACCGTCAAGATAATTCCCTATGCGGTGCCCCGAGCCGAACTTGTCTCAGCGGGGCAAGTCGCGGATGGTTGCAAGGTCCGTATAGCTGCATTCGGGCCCCTCTCGGTCAATCTCGTGCAAACCAGTCTAGGCAGCGTAAGCCTCAAGCTTCTCGCCAAGACCGAAACCGTTATAAGGCAGCGAGTCGAGAGGCTTGGCGGACATTTGAATCATGTGTGGATCTGCGATCATGATGAAGCGGCTCTAACCAATTTGCTCGCGGACTCTTCGGAGGCGGATCTTGTGCTGATCATGGCGGCATCGGCGACGGCCGACCGCGAAGATGTGGTCCCCGCGGCCATTCGACAAGCGGGCGGGCGCGTGGAGCGGGTGGGAATGCCGGTCGATCCCGGCAATCTCCTGTGCCTCGGTTGGTTGCGCAGGCGGGCTGTCATTGGGTTGCCGGGTTGTGCACGTAGCCCCCTGCGTAATGGAGTTGATCTGATATTGGAGCGGCTCTTCGCTGGGTTCGGCGTGGATAGCGATGTGATCGCCGGCATGGGAGTCGGCGGTCTGCTCGGGGATGGAGGCGGACGACTCGATGCGCGCGCCCTCTAGCTGTAGAAAAACAACACTTACTTGGTTGGGATTATTGGATGTTGACCTACGACTATGATCTGTTCGTCATTGGGGCGGGCTCGGGCGGAGTGCGCGCGGCGCGGGTTTCGGCAGCCTATGGCGCGCGGGTGGCGGTCGCCGAGGAGCATCGGGTGGGCGGCACCTGCGTGATCCGGGGCTGCGTGCCCAAGAAGCTGCTCGTCTATGGCTCGCATTTCGCCGAGGATCTGCAGGATGCACGGCGCTTTGGCTGGAAGGTGCCCGATTGCGAATTTGACTGGTCGGCGCTGCGCGACAATGTGCTCGCCGAGGTCTCGCGGCTCGAAGGTCTCTACACCGAGACGCTCGGCAACAATAAGGTCGAGATCATCCGCGAGCGGGCGACCGTCGCCGGGCCGCATGAGGTGCTGCTCGGCTCGGGCCAGACGATCACCGCCGGCAAAATCCTGATCGCAACCGGCGCTTGGCCGATCGTACCCCATTTTCCGGGGGCCGAGCATGGCATCACCTCGAATGAAGTGTTCCATCTCGATACCTTCCCCAAGCGCGTGGTGATCGCAGGGGCGGGCTATATCGCCAATGAATTTGCCGGCATCTTCCACCAGTTTGGTGCGCATGTGACGCTGGTCAACCGCACCGACGTGATCCTGCGCGGCTATGACGAGCAGATCCGCGACCGGCTGCTCCAGATCTCGATGACCAAGGGGATCGAGTTCAAATTCCACGTCGCCTTCGAGAAGGTCGACAAGCAACCGGACGGCTCGCTGCTGGTGCACATGACCGGCCATGAGCCGATCCCGGCCGACATGCTGCTATTCGCCACCGGCCGACGCCCGCATACCGAAAATCTCGGGCTGGAGACGGCCGACGTCGCACTCGACGCCAAGGGCGCGATCAAGGTGGACGACGACAACCGCTCGAGCTGCGCCAGCATCTATGCGGTGGGCGACGTCACCAACCGGGTGCAGCTGACGCCGGTCGCGATCCGCGAGGGCCAGGCCTTTGCCGACACTGTGTTCGGCAATAATCCCCGCCGGGTCGATTATGGCTGCATCCCGTCCGCCGTATTCAGCCATCCGCCGATGGCGGGCGTGGGCATGACCGAGGCCGAGGCGCGCAACAAGCTCGGTGAGGTCAAGGTCTACACCTCCGACTTCCGGGCGATGAAGAATGTGCTCGCCGACCGCCACGAGCGCGCGCTCTACAAGCTGGTCGTCCATCCTGAGACCGACGTGGTGGTCGGCATCCACATGATCGGCCCCGACGCGCCTGAAATCCTGCAGGCCGCCGCGATCGCGGTGAAGGCGAGGCTCACCAAGGCCCAGTTCGACGATACCGTAGCACTGCATCCCTCTATGGCCGAGGAACTGGTGCTGATGCGGTAGGGCTTGGGTTGCCAGCTACCGACGTATGCGCCTGGGCGCTGCGTCGGTCATGCGCTTGGCCTGCCGTTCGCCTGAACGCGACCGGCAGGCCGTTAGCTGGTCATTGCGACCGAATAACAGGGTCGGCAATTCAACTATTGACGATAGCGGCGCATTTCGAGGCGAGCGATCGCGCGGTTGTGAACCTCATCCGGCCCATCCACCAGGCGCATTGTGCGGAGATGTGCATAGGCGCGCGCAAGGCCGAAGTCGTCGGCGACGCCCGCGCCGCCATGCGCCTGGATCGCATCGTCGGCGATCTTCAACGCCATATGCGGCCCCGCCACCTTGATCATCGCGATTTCCGCTTGTGCTGCCTTGGCCCCAAGCTTGTCCATCACGTCGGCGGCCTTGAGGCATAGGAGGCGGGTCATTTCAAGTGACGTCCGTGCTTCGGCGATCCGCTGCTCCCAGATGGAATGCTCTGCTAGGCGTTTCCCAAAGGCAGTGCGCGAAAGGAGCCGCTCCACCATTTTCTTCAAGATTTCCTCGGCCAAGCCAATCGTGCGCATACAGTGATGGATTCGGCCTGGCCCCAATCGCCCCTGAGCAATTTCAAAGCCGCGCCCCTCGCCGAGCAGCATATTCTCGACCGGAACGCGAACATCCTTCAGCTCGACTTCGCCATGACCATGAGGCGCATCGTCATAGCCAAACACAGGAAGCATTCGCAGAACCTTAACCCCCGGCGTGTCGAGCGGCAGGAGGATCATGCTCTGCTGAGCATGGCGCGGGGCATCAGGATCGGTCTTTCCCATGAGAATGCCGACCGAGCATCGAGGATCGCCTATGCCCGAAGACCACCATTTGCGGCCGTTGATCACATAATGGTCGCCGTCACAAACGATGGAGGTTTCGATATTGGTGGCGTCAGAGGATGCGACTCGCGGCTCGGTCATCAGAAAGACCGAGCGAATCTTCCCCTCCATCAGCGGCCGGAGCCAGCGCTCCTTATGCTCGCGAGTTCCATAGCGGTGCAGGACCTCCATGTTGCCGGTATCGGGCGCGGAGCAGTTGAACACCTCGGACGCCCATTCGATGCGGCCCATCTCTTCCGCGCAGGAGGCATATTCCAGATTGGTAAGGCCCGGAGCGACGAACTCGAAGCTGCTGTCGACGGGATTGTGGCCGGCCAGCGGCGGCATGAAAAGATTCCATATGCCGTCCGCTTTCGCGCGCTCCTTCAATTCCTCGATTATCGGCAGAGTCTTCCACCGCTCTCCACTAGCCTGCTGCGCGGCATAGGTCTCATCATGGGGCCGAACCACATCGTTCATGAAATTACGGACCCGATCACGCCACATGGTTTCCGCGGGCGACATCGTGAAATTCATATTGCAGTCCTTATCTGGCCCATGGGCATGATGACCACATGGTAATTATCATTAACCCCTGCATGATCCAAGCGATTCGATAAAAGGAGGGCATGCGCCATCTGCGTAGGCTTTTTCACTTCGAGTCGGAGATTGCAGGCCGCGAACGCTGTAAAGGAAGCCATTGTAGAACATAGAGTATGAACCAGCGCCTTTCGCCCCGGCTGGACAAGAGGGCATTTCGTCCTCTCGCAAAGCAGGCTTGTAACCATGTGGTAAGTATGCTCTGATCTTTCAGGCTGGTGCCAGGCACATGGGGCCACTGGCGATGTGGTCAAGGCTGAAGCGAAGTCAATTCGCGCAGTTGAGCATTTTCGGAGGATGAAGAATGGCTAACAGACTCGCAGGCAAGGTTGCGCTCATCACGGGTGGAGCGAGCGGGCTCGGCGCCGCTCAGGCGAAGCGTTTCGCGGAAGAAGGCGCCAAGGTCGTAATCGGCGACCTCAATGAAGAGATGGCCAAGGGCGTCGTAGCCGAAATCAGGGCTGCTGGTGGCGATGCGCTCTTCATTCGGTTGGATGTTACCGATGCGGCGAGCTGGAATAATGCGATTGCCGCTGCCGTCGAGGCTTTTGGCGGGCTTACGACTCTATCCAACACTGCCGGTATCATTCATCCTGGCGGCTTCGAGGAGGAGAGCATTGAAGGCTGGAACAAGATGGTGGCGGTCAATCAGACTGCTATCTTCCTCGGAATCAAGGCGGCAATCCCCGAGCTGGTGAAGTCGGGCAATGGCTCGATCATCAACATCAGTTCGTTGATCGGCATGTTTCCCACCGCCGGCAATGCCAGCTACTGTGCCACCAAAGCGGCCGTGCGCATCATGAGCAAGGCGGCGGCGCTGGAGTTTGTGGACCGCGGCGTTCGGGTGAATACGATCGTGCCCGGCGGAATGAACACGCCGATCACGGCGAATGTCCCCCCTGACGTGCTGAAGCAGCAGACAAGCCAGATCCCCATGGGAAAGCTCGGTGACCCGATCGACATTGCCAACGGCGCGCTTTTTCTGGCCTCTGACGAGGCGAAATATATTACTGGCGTGGATCTGCCGATTGACGGAGGCTGGTCCGTGGGTGTTTGAACTCATTGATATTATTTGTGAAAACACAGCATTAGAAAGTGAAAGCGCGCGGCTGCGTGCCGCGCGCAAAGGGGCAGCATTAGCGGGCCAGGGGACTTGGACATTTAGTCTCACTTTTCGGTCCGGTTCCTCAGAATCCAGCTTGACTACCAACTGGTAATTGTGCTTGGATCAAGGTCCGGTGATCGGCCCAGTTGTTGTGCATCGGAAAAAAGAACCCTCAGCGACGCGGGTCTGAATTGCGCGCTCAAGCTATTTAGGAGGCACAGGATGAGCAACAGAATGGCAGGATGAGCAACAGAATGGCAGGAAAAGTCGCGCTCGTAACGGGCGCGGCGAGCGGCCTGGGTGCAGCGCAGGCTCGGCTTTTTGCCAAGGAGGGCGCCAAGGTCGTCGTCGCCGATCTGAATGTCGAAATGGGCAACAAGGTCGTGGCCGAGATTCAGGAAAGCGGGGGCGAGGCCCTATTCGTGCGGCTGGATATCACCGATGCTGCGAGCTGGGCGGGGGCTGTCGAGGCGGCGGTTGGGGCCTTTGGGAAGCTCACGACGCTTTCCAATACCGCGGGCATCATCCACGGCGCGATGATCCAGGACGAGACGCTCGAAGGCTGGAGCAAGATGATCGCGGTCAACCAGACTGCGCTTTTCCTGGGTTTGAAGATCGTTGCGCCGGAAATTGCGAAGTCGGGAAATGGTGCGATCCTAAACATCAGTTCGCTCGTCAGCGTCATCTGTGAGCCTGGCTTGATCAGCTATGCGGCGACCAAGTCTGCGGTACGCGCGATGACCAAGGTGGCTGCGCTGGAATATGTCGGGCAAGGGGTGCGGGTGAACACCATCGTTCCCGGTGGCGTGAAGACGCCGATACAGGCGAACGTCACGCCCGAGCAGGTTGAATGGTACAAAGCGCAGATCCCGATGGGCGATCTTGGCGAGCCGAACGATATCGCTTATGGGGCGCTATATCTTCTGTCAGACGAAGCTAAATATGTTACTGGAACGGAACTGTTCATCGATGGCGGCTGGTCTTCTGCGGCCTAAATCCTTGATGCCCTCGATCCTGCTAAGATTACGGGATTATATTCAACTGGGAGATACAAAATGAGTGATCTAGACAGACTTGCAAGCCGGGCCGCGATTCAGGACCTCTACTCTGACCAGCTCATTGGCGTAGACAAGCGCCAAGAGGGCCGTCTCGCTTCTATTTGGTGGGATGATGCAGAGTGGACCATTGAGGGAATCGGCACCTACAAGGGCCCGGAAGGCGCCCTCGATTTGGCCAATAACGTACTCTGGCCAATGTATCACGAAACTATTCATTATGGAACCAATCTGCGCTTGGAATTTGTGAGCGCGGACAAGGTAAATGGTATTGGCGACGTCCTTTGCCTTGGAAATCTCGTCGAAGGTAATCAGTCGATTCTTATCGCTGCGGTCTACACGAATGAGTATGAGCGCCGTGACGGGGTGTGGAAGCTCTCTAAGCTCAACGGATGCATGAACTATTTCACCCCGCTGGCCGGCATTCATTTCGCACCGCCCGGGGCTCTGTTGCAAAAATCGTGAAGCTTGAGCATGCTTGGCGGAGATTGGACGGACGGAACGATGACGGATTTCAAGTGGCGCCATTTCCAGGGTGATGTGATCCTGTGGGCGGTGCGCTGGTATTGTCGCTATCCGATCAGCTATCGCGACCTTGAGGAAATGCTGGCGGAACGCGGCATTTCGGTCGACCATACGACGATCTATCGCTGGGTCCAGTGCTACGCCCCGGAGATGGAGAAGCGGCTGCGCTGGTTCTGGCGGCGTGGCTTTGATCCGAGCTGGCGCCTGGATGAAACCTACGTCAAGGTGCGGGGCAAGTGGACCTACCTGTACCGGGCAGTCGACAAGCGGGGCGACACGATCGATTTCTACCTGTCGCCGACCCGCAGCGCCAAGGCAGCGAAGCGGTTCCTGGGCAAGGCCCTGCGAGGCCTGAAGCACTGGGAAAAGCCTGCCACGCTCAATACCGACAAAGCGCCGAGCTATGGTGCAGCGATCACCGAATTGAAGCGCGAAGGAAAGCTGGACCGGGAGACGGCCCACCGGCAGGTGAAGTATCTCAATAACGTGATCGAGGCCGATCACGGAAAGCTCAAGATACTGATCAAGCCGGTGCGCGGTTTCAAATCGATCCCCACGGCCTATGCCACGATCAAGGGATTCGAAGTCATGCGAGCCCTGCGCAAAGGACAGGCTCGCCCCTGGTGCCTGCAGCCCGGCATCAGGGGCGAGGTGCGCCTTGTGGAGAGAGCTTTTGGCATTGGGCCCTCGGCGCTGACGGAGGCCATGGGCATGCTCAACCACCATTTCGCAGCAGCCGCCTGATCGGCGCAGAGCGACAGCCTACCTCTGACTGCCGCCAATCTTTGCAACAGAGCCACGGCACCTATCTCCAGATCTTGGACGTCAATCGCAACGATGGTTCGATCAAGTCGTTCAATCAGGAACTGCGTCTGGCCAACGACGCACGCTCGTCTTTCCGATGGGTGGTCGGTGCCAATTACGAACACAGCCGTGTGCGCGAGGACGATGAAGTCAACTACGCCGATTCGACATCCAGCTATGTCAATACACAGGTTATCGGGCAGGATTATGATCAGGCCGGCTACAACAACCGGCAGCGCCTGAAGAACTATGCGGTTTTCGGCAATGTCGAATATGACATCAGCGATCAACTGACGCTGAAGGGCGGCATACGCTATACCGAGGCGAAGCGTTCCTCGGTCAACAAGACATTCGACCTTGGCGATGGCTCAATCTCGTCTTTGTTCACCACCGTCATCAACACCTATCGCCAGATCTTCGATTTCGGCGGCCCGATACCGCTGGTGCCATTGGGAGATTCGGTTTCGCTGAACAGCCAGACGGGCTTGCCGGGCACGTTTCGGGACAAGCTGAATGAAAACAGCACGTCATGGATGCTCGGCGTGAACTACAAGGCGACGCCGACGCTCCTGCTCTACGCCAATGTTTCGAAAGGGTACAAGGCGGGAAGTTTCCCGGGCGTCTCCGCCGGAACGTTCGCGCAATATGCCGCCGTCACGCAGGAATCGCTGGTCGATTACGAAGCAGGCTTCAAGACCACACTGTTCGATCGCAAAGTGACGCTGAATGGCGGCGTTTTCTATTATGACTACAAGAACAAGCAGCTGCGCGCCAAGATCGTCGATCCGTTCTTCAATGCGCTGGATGGCCTGGTCAATGTCCCCAAGTCGCGCGTCAAGGGTGCCGAACTGGAACTGAGCGCCAGAGTGGTCGAGGGGCTCACGGTCAGTGCGGCCGCGACCTATATCGACGCCAAGGTTCGCCACTATCAGGGGATCGTCGGCTCCGTTGCCAACGAAGTGGGCCTGTTCGATCCGATCCGGGGCGATTTCAGCGGCGCACGGCTGCCGTTTTCGCCCAAATGGCAATCGAGCCTGAGCGCGGACTACAGCCTGCCGCTGGGTGGCGTGAACCTAACCATGGGCACGACGATCTCCTCACAAAGCAAATCGCTGGGCGTTCTGGCCATCACCAACGCGGACAAGGATCTCTACGAGGTGAATGGCCGCACGCTCGTTTCCGCGCGGCTTGGCGTGGAAGCGCCTGATGGCCGCTGGGCGGTCTTCGGCTGGGGTCGCAATATCTTCAACAAGTATTACTGGACAAACACGATCCAGACTTACGATACCGTTGTTCGCTACGCTGGTCGACCCGCCGAATATGGCTTGACCGTGCGCTTCAAGTTCCAGTAATGAAACCGGAACGCCGATAAGAAACTGTTGGAGGGATAGATGTCTGATTTGAGCGGCAAGACGATAATCGTGACGGGTGGTGGCAGCGGCATCGGGCGCGCCACCGTGGAATTGCTGGTGGCCAGTGGTGCCAACGTCGCGGTGGCGGACATCAACGACGAGGCCGGTGAGGCGGTCGTCGCTGCGTCTGGCGGGAAGGCCGCCTATTTCCGGTGCGACATCGCACAGGAAGAGGACGTGAAGGCACTTGTCGCGCAGACTCTGGCGGCGTTCGGCGGGCTTGACGGCGCGTTCAACAATGCGGCGATCCCGCAGGCCGGACTGCCGCTTGCCGAAGTGTCGCTCGAACGGTTTCGGCAGAGCATGGATATCAATGTAACCGGCACGTTCCTGTGCATGAAGTACCAGATCCTTGCGATGATCGAGCGCGGGACGAAGGGATCGATCGTCAACACCGCATCCGTCGCTGGCGTGGTCGGCGTGCCGATGCACGGCGAATATGTCGGCGCGAAGCATGCGGTGGTCGGGCTGACCCGCGTGGCGGCGGCAGACTATGGCAAGCACGGCATTCGCGTGAACGCGCTTGTGCCCGGCGCGGTGCGCACGCCTATGCTGCAGCGCGCGATGGACAATGATGCGGGCCTTGAGCCCTATCTGAACTCGATCCACCCGATCGGCCGTTTCAGCGAACCGCACGAGCAGGCCCAGGCCGCCGTATGGTTGCTGTCCGACGCGGCTTCGTTCGTCACCGGCTCCTGCCTTGCAGCAGACGGCGGCTTTACCGCGATCTGATCATTTTACGGAGCAGCCTCCATGCACAGCATCAAGATACTCGCGACGATCCCGCGCCGGAAGGACATTTCGGAACAGCAGTTCCACGATCACTGGCGCCATCCGCACGGCACACTCAGCAAGAAGATCGCGTGCCTGCGCGGCTATGTGCAATCGCACCGGATCGTCTCTCCGCTGCTGCCTGATACACAGCTGGCCTACGACGGCATTACCGAGCTGTGGTATGACAGTCTCGACGATGCGCTCAACATGGGCAAAGATCCCGCGCATCGCAAATACAACATCCCCGACGAACCGCTGTTCGTCGACATGGACGGACTGAAGTTCACCTTCTTCGAGGAGGACATTATCCGCTCGCGACCGGCGGTGGACGATCCCGATGATGCGGCCGTGCAGTGGTCGCCCACCGAATGGTCGGTAAGCGTCAAGATCCTGCAACTGGTCAAGGCGGATGGCAATCCGGCCTGGGCAGGCGATCAGGACAAGGCGCTGGGCGATCGCATCGGCGCGTTTCGGCATGTCCGCTCGTTCGCGATAGACGCGGTGCACAAGGGCACCTCGCCGTTCATCGGCGCGCGCGAACTGTGGTGGCCGACGCTATCCGATTTCGAACGCGGCGTGGCGGGTGATCGCGCGGCGTTCGATGCGCTCCTGGCACAGGCCGGCCAGCATTACACGATGCTGGCATCGGCCGAGCGGGTGATCTGATGCCGGCCCCCGCGCTCGACGAGGAGCCCGTGCTGCCCCCCGGCTTCGAGGATCTTCTCGAATTCGTGCCGCACTGGATCGGCGAGACGGCGCAGGAACGATGGGATATCCGGGCGCGCGCGACTATGGCGGAGATAACCCGCTTCTACGATGTGCTGCTCTCCCGTTCGGAAGCCATCCTCGACCATGTCGAGACCTTTCCGCTCGACGCGATGCCGGCGCCGACGCTGCGCCTGTTCAGGCTACAGCTGGCGCTGGCTCACGCGGCGATGTCCGTAGAATTGCACAAGCAGCCGCGCGCGCACAATTCGCCCTATCCGCACCAGGTCCGCATCCTGCGGACGGCAGAGCCAACGCTGTAAAGGAGTTCGTCGCATGAACGAGATGACCGAGCTTGCCAGCATCGGCTCTGTTGCAAAGATTGGCGGCAGTCAGAGGTAGGCTGTCGCTCTGCGCCGATCAGGCGGCTGCTGCGAAATGGTGGTTGAGCATGCCCATGGCCTCCGTCAGCGCCGAGGGCCCAATGCCAAAAGCTCTCTCCACAAGGCGCACCTCGCCCCTGATGCCGGGCTGCAGGCACCAGGGGCGAGCCTGTCCTTTGCGCAGGGCTCGCATGACTTCGAATCCCTTGATCGTGGCATAGGCCGTGGGGATCGATTTGAAACCGCGCACCGGCTTGATCAGTATCTTGAGCTTTCCGTGATCGGCCTCGATCACGTTATTGAGATACTTCACCTGCCGGTGGGCCGTCTCCCGGTCCAGCTTTCCTTCGCGCTTCAATTCGGTGATCGCTGCACCATAGCTCGGCGCTTTGTCGGTATTGAGCGTGGCAGGCTTTTCCCAGTGCTTCAGGCCTCGCAGGGCCTTGCCCAGGAACCGCTTCGCTGCCTTGGCGCTGCGGGTCGGCGACAGGTAGAAATCGATCGTGTCGCCCCGCTTGTCGACTGCCCGGTACAGGTAGGTCCACTTGCCCCGCACCTTGACGTAGGTTTCATCCAGGCGCCAGCTCGGATCAAAGCCACGCCGCCAGAACCAGCGCAGCCGCTTCTCCATCTCCGGGGCGTAGCACTGGACCCAGCGATAGATCGTCGTATGGTCGACCGAAATGCCGCGTTCCGCCAGCATTTCCTCAAGGTCGCGATAGCTGATCGGATAGCGACAATACCAGCGCACCGCCCACAGGATCACATCACCCTGGAAATGGCGCCACTTGAAATCCGTCATCGTTCCGTCCGTCCAATCTCCGCCAAGCATGCTCAAGCTTCACGATTTTTGCAACAGAGCCTTTACGCCTTCGACGGCAATCCCATCGTCTCCCTGATGGCGGAGGAAAGCATCAGGGCGCTCGCCAGGAGCCTGCCGCTGATCAAGGCCGATCCCACCGATGCGAAGGCGCGGGGCGACGCGCTCTATGGCTGCTGGCTCGCCGGCAGCGTCCTGGGCGCGGCGAGCGTCGCGCTGCACCACAAGCTCTGCCACACGCTGGGCGGCACCTTCGACATGCCGCATGCGCAGACCCACACCGCCGTGCTGCCCCATGCGATCGCCTATAATGCGCCGTCGGTGCCGGAGGCGATGGAACGGGCTAGCCGCGCACTAGGCGGCGGCGACCCCGCGACCAAGCTGTACGAACTGGCGGTGGGCCTGGGCGCGGAAATGTCGCTGGCGAAGCTCGGCATGCCCAAGGACGGCATCGCGAAGGCCGCCGCGCTGGCGGTCGCCAACCCCTATCCCAACCCCCGTCCGATCACGGAGGAGGGCATCGTGCAGCTTCTGAGCCGCGCGGTGGAGGGGCTTCCGCCGATCACCGCATAAGCAAAGGCCTGATCCTGGAACAGTGCCGGCCGCATCCGATCATTTCCGGATGCGGCCGGTTCTCGATCATCCGGCGCTCCCGTTCGGCCATGGCCAAGGACGGGACGAAATTCAGCGGCTTTCCGCGCCGAGCCAGCCCTGCACCGCCGCCTTGATCGGCAACGGCAGTTCATGCCCGCCTTCATAAGGGATGAAAGTCGCCCGCGCGCCGCTGGGGCCGGAGAGATAGGCTTCCGCCTGCTCGAACTTGTGGCGCGGGATCACATCGTCGAATTGGCCCCGGCAGAAGAGGACCGGCTTGTCGAGCAGGCCGTTGTCCGGCAGGTCGCCGTCCTCCACCGCGAAGCAGCCGCCGATCATGATGAGGCCGCTATAGGCCCCCGGATTGCTGAGCAGAAGACTGGCGGCCATCGCGGCGCCGTTGCTGAAACCGCATAGCCAGGGCCGTTGGCGGCCGGTATCTGCGGCGATCCAGTCGCCGACCTTCGACGTTTCGCCCGACAGGCTGGAGGGCAGGGCGACGCCGATCCCGGCATTTTCGAACCAGGCGAACCCCGGCCCCTGGGGAAGCGGCCCGCGATAGGAGCGAACATTCGCGCGGCCGAAAAGGGGCAGCGCGAACCCCGCTTCCCTTTCGGTGCTGCCGCGGCCGTGAAGATATACGATGTCGCGGCCGGACGGAATGTCGGGATTGTCGTATCGCATGACGATGGCATTGTCTCGAGACATGTTCGCTTCCAATTCCTGGCGATGCGAAGCCGAAGCGGCGTCCGGTCCGACGGCGTCGGCCCGGCTGCTCCGGCTTCCTGTTTTAGCGGGCTTTCCGGTCGGCGGATATTCCGCCTGCCGGGAAATGCTCAAGGCGACCATAGCATGCGATGGCTGCTTTCAAAGCGCGGTCGCTCAATCCCCATGACCGATTTGTGGGCAGTTGGCCCCGTTTCGATCAAATCCGTATCGCGAATATTCCTAATTCATTTGCAGCAATTTCCTCCGCAGGCGAAAGCTGCGATCCTTTCCGGACGGCCCGATAAGCATAATAATCACCGACGTGCCGGATAAGACAGGCGCTGATCCATAACAGCGCATGGAGAGGATATTCCTATGCTTCGATCTCCGGGCAATGCGCGGCGCGTCCGTCGCAATCCGCTCCCGGCCTCGACGTCCGCTGGCCCGCTCGCTGCGTGTCCGGCCCATGCGCAACATGGTCCAGGGGGAAACCCCGCCGCCTGTTTTCCGGAACGGCGGGAATGGCCCGATGAACTGCGCGGGCAGGCAAGTTGCGACCGTGCACCGGCTGGAATTCGTCAGTAGGGGAAGATCGAATGCCTAATGGAATGCGCTGTTTGGATCCCTCGATCGCCGATCGGATCACATCATTGTCGACGATGAGAAATAATGAGGAGATATTCGAAACATTCGGCTTCAGCTATAACACGCTGAGAAAAGTCTCGAACGGCATGCCGCTTCGCAGGTCACTTGCGGATCGGATTGAGGAACGTGCCAGAAAGGTTTTCGAAGCCGATGGATTTTTGAACATTTCGGCCTGATCGCATCGGATGGAATGCTCCGGCCTGTCGTTTCGGAGCGTTTTCCGACCGGGCGGATGATTGCTTCCGTTCGGGGCGACGCTCCGGTGCCGAACATATGCATTAAGCCATTTTTTGCCCAGTCCGCAGGAGAATTGCAGGGACATGTTGAAGCTCTACTACAATCCAGGTTCATGCTCATTGGCGTCCCATGCCGCATTGGAGGAAGCCGGCCTTCCTTATGAGGCGGAGCTGATCGACCTGACGCAAAACGCCCAGTTTTCAGACGCCTATCGTCAGAAAAACCCGTGGGCGCGGGTGCCCGCGCTCCAGATCGGCGATGATGTCCTGACCGAAAATATCGCCATCCTCAACCATATCGCGGAACTCGTGCCCGAAAAGGCCTTGCTGCCCACGGAAGGCCTTGCCCGCGCCCGGGCCCTGGAATGGCTCGCGCTGCGGCTCTGTTGCAAAGATTGGCGGCAGTCAGAGGTAGGCTGTCGCTCTGCGCCGATCAGGCGGCTGCTGCGAAATGGTGGTTGAGCATGCCCATGGCCTCCGTCAGCGCCGAGGGCCCAATGCCAAAAGCTCTCTCCACAAGGCGCACCTCGCCCCTGATGCCGGGCTGCAGGCACCAGGGGCGAGCCTGTCCTTTGCGCAGGGCTCGCATGACTTCGAATCCCTTGATCGTGGCATAGGCCGTGGGGATCGATTTGAAACCGCGCACCGGCTTGATCAGTATCTTGAGCTTTCCGTGATCGGCCTCGATCACGTTATTGAGATACTTCACCTGCCGGTGGGCCGTCTCCCGGTCCAGCTTTCCTTCGCGCTTCAATTCGGTGATCGCTGCACCATAGCTCGGCGCTTTGTCGGTATTGAGCGTGGCAGGCTTTTCCCAGTGCTTCAGGCCTCGCAGGGCCTTGCCCAGGAACCGCTTCGCTGCCTTGGCGCTGCGGGTCGGCGACAGGTAGAAATCGATCGTGTCGCCCCGCTTGTCGACTGCCCGGTACAGGTAGGTCCACTTGCCCCGCACCTTGACGTAGGTTTCATCCAGGCGCCAGCTCGGATCAAAGCCACGCCGCCAGAACCAGCGCAGCCGCTTCTCCATCTCCGGGGCGTAGCACTGGACCCAGCGATAGATCGTCGTATGGTCGACCGAAATGCCGCGTTCCGCCAGCATTTCCTCAAGGTCGCGATAGCTGATCGGATAGCGACAATACCAGCGCACCGCCCACAGGATCACATCACCCTGGAAATGGCGCCACTTGAAATCCGTCATCGTTCCGTCCGTCCAATCTCCGCCAAGCATGCTCAAGCTTCACGATTTTTGCAACAGAGCCCGCTGTTCTATAGCGAGAAGGCTTCGGGCGCGCTGGAGGGCGCGGTGGGCGCGACCAAAGTGCATATGTCCGACAGCTTCGGCTGGGCGGGGCAGGTGGGGGTCGACATCGACCTCAACGAGCGGATGTTTTTGAATTTCGACGTCAAATATATCGACATCGACACCACGGCGCGGCTGTCGATCGCCGGTGCGGGCGTGCAGAGGGTGAAGCTGGAGCTTGATCCCTTTGTCTTTGGCGTGGGCGTGGGGATGAAGTTTTGATGGGGTGAAATCCTCCCTGCGCGCAGCGTGGGGAGGGGGACCGCCGCTGAAAGCGGTGGTGGAGGGGAAATGCGCAGGTCGTGCCCCATTCCCCTCCACCACCGCCTTTGGCGGCGGTCCCCCTCCCCATCTTTCGATGGGGAGGAATTGGGGAGGTCCGCTCTCCAACACCCTAGGGACAATTACGGATAGGTCGCGGCGTGCCGGGGCGGCATGGATCGGCGCATGGATATGCGATTTGACCTGGCGCAAAAGGCGCAGGAGGATGCGGCCTTCGCCATGGCGGCAACGCCATCGGCCAAGGGCTGCGGCGGGCAATATTGCGACCGTTGCGAGGTGCGCGATCGGGCGATCTGCGCCGATCTCGACGAAAAGCAGCGCGGGGCGCTGAACCGGATCGGGCGGCGCGTGACGTTGCAGGCCGGGCAGACCGTGATGTGGGAAGGCGACAGTTCGACGCTGGTCGCCAATGTGATCGAGGGGACGCTGAAGCTGTCCACCTCCACCGGCGACGGGCGCGAGCAGATCGTCGGCGTCGTCTATGCATCGGATTTCATCGGCCGCCCCTTCGGCGCGCGCACGCCGCACAGCGTCACGGCGCTGACCGATGCGCGGCTGTGCCTTTATCCGCGAGGGGCGTTCGACGGTTTTGCGCGGGAGCATCCGGCGTTGGAGCATCGGTTGTTGCGGCGGACGCTGGACGATCTGGACCGGACGCGGGCGTGGATGCTGCTGCTGGGGCGGAAGAATGCGCGGGAGAAGGTCGCGACGTTGCTGCTGGACATGCGGCGGCGGTTGCGGGCGGACCCGGCCGGGGTGATCGAATTGCCTTTGTCGCGGCAGCAGATCGCGGACGTGCTGGGGCTGACCATAGAGACGGTGTCGCGGCAGATCGGCGAGTTGAAGCGGATGGGCGTGATTGCGCTGGCCGGGCGGCGCGGGGTGCGCGTCGTGGATGAAGAGCGGCTGGAGGGGATGGCCGAGGGGGAATATTAAATCCTCCCCACGCGCAGCGTGGGGAGGGGGACCAGCCGCAGGCTGGTGGAGGGGAAGGGGGCGCGACCTTCGAATCTTCCCCTCCACCACCGCCTTTGGCGGCGGTCCCCCTCCCCATCTTTCGATGGGGAGGAATAGGATGGGTCGGCTTTCCGGCCCCATACGGACATTCCCCTACATACCTGCGCCGCCGGCTTTGACAGAGGTCAATGCATGGGGGCGGCTCCCGGAGGAAGGACGCCGCATAGCCTTTGACGGGGAAATCCGATGGAGCAACTGGTGTGGAAGACGGGCGGCTGGTTCGCGCTCGCGACGCTGGCCTTTCTGGCGGCGCTGGCGGCGGCGGACTTCGGCTTTGCCGTGCATATGGGGATCGTGTGCGCGGCCGCGCTGGCCGTGGCGGTGCTGACGATGCGGCATGCCGATTATGAGGCGATCACTCGCGGGCTGCTGAAAATGCCCGCCTCCCAGGGCAGATATGACGACGATCCGATCCGCTGGGGCGTGATCGCGACGGTCTTCTGGGGCCTGGCGGGCTTTCTGGCCGGGCTTTACATCGCGCTCCAGCTTGCCTTTCCGGCGCTCAATCTGGGGCTGGAATATACGAGTTTCGGGCGGCTGCGGCCGTTGCACACCTCCGCCGTGATCTTTGCCTTCGGGGGCAATGCGCTGATCGCCACCAGCTTCTATGTGGTGCAGCGGACGTGCCGGGCGCGGCTGGCCTTTCCGGCGCTCGCCCGGTTCGTCTTCTGGGGCTATCAGCTTTTCATCGTGCTGGCGGCGACCGGCTATCTGCTGGGCATCACCGAGGGCAAGGAATATGCCGAGCCGGAATGGTATGTCGACCTGTGGCTGACCATCGTCTGGGTCGCCTATCTGGTGGTGTTCGGCGGGACGATCCTGCGCCGCAGCGAGCCGCATATCTATGTCGCGAACTGGTTTTACCTGAGTTTCATCCTGACGATCGCGATGCTGCATATCGTCAACAATCTTTCCATGCCGGTGAGCTGGCTCGGTTCCAAGAGCTACAGCGCCTTCGCGGGTGTGCAGGACGCGCTGACCCAATGGTGGTACGGGCATAATGCGGTCGGTTTCTTCCTGACCGCCGGTTTCCTGGCCATGATGTATTATTTCGTGCCCAAGCAGGCGGAACGGCCGGTCTATAGTTACAGGCTTTCCATCATCCATTTCTGGTCGCTGATCTTCCTCTATATCTGGGCGGGGCCGCACCATCTTCATTATACCGCGCTGCCCGACTGGGCGCAGACCTTGGGCATGGTCTTTTCGGTCATGCTGTGGATGCCTAGCTGGGGCGGGATGATCAACGGCCTCATGACGCTGAACGGCGCATGGGACCGCATCCGCACCGATCCGATCATCCGCATGATGGTGATGGCGCTGGCATTCTACGGCATGTCGACTTTCGAAGGGCCGATGATGTCGGTGAAGGCGGTCAACAGTCTTTCCCACTATACCGACTGGACTATCGGCCATGTGCATAGCGGGGCGCTGGGGTGGAACGGGCTGATTACTTTCGCCTGCCTTTATTATCTTACGCCACGACTGTGGAAGCGGGAGAGGCTGTACAGTCTTCGGCTGGTGAACTGGCACTTCTGGCTGGCGACGGTGGGCATCGTCCTCTACGCCGCGTCGATGTGGGTCGCGGGCATCATGCAGGGGCTGATGTGGCGCGAATATGGCAGCGACGGTTATCTGGTCTACGCCTTCTCCGAAGTGGTGAGCGCCATGTTCCCCATGTATCTGATCCGGGCGGCGGGGGGCCTGCTGTACCTGAGCGGCGCGATCGTCATGGCCTGGAACATCGGCAGGACCATCGCGGGTAGCCCGCTGCGCGTGGAGAAGCCGATGAACGATGCGGCCTATGATGCCGAGGCCGACCGGCCCATCGTCGCGCAGCCTGCCTGAAGGAGTATCCGGACATGGAAACCAAGACCAAGGGCAAGTTCTTCGACCATGGCAGGCTGGAGCGGAATGTTTCGCTGCTGGGCATTGCAGCCCTGATCACAGTCGCCATCGGCGGCATCGTGGAGATCGCGCCGCTCTTCTGGATCGACAACACTATCGAGAAAGTGGAGGGCGTGCGTCCCTATACGCCGCTGGAGCTGGCGGGGCGGAACATCTACATCCGCGAAGGCTGCTATAATTGTCATAGCCAGATGATCCGGCCCTTCCGGGACGAGACGGAGCGCTATGGCCATTATAGCCTGGCGGCGGAGAGCATGTACGACCATCCCTTCCAATGGGGGTCGAAGCGGACGGGGCCGGATCTGGCGCGGGTGGGCGGCCGCTATTCGGACGAATGGCATGTCCAGCATCTGAAAGACCCGCGCGCGGTGGTGCCGGAATCGATCATGCCCGGCTATGCCTTCCTGGCGGAGCGGGAATTGAAGGCGGGCGACATGCGCGGGGATCTGACCGCGCTCAATGATGTCGGCGTGCCCTATACGAAGGACGATATCGACAGGGCCAATGACGACCTGAAGGCGCAGGCCAATCCCGATGCGGACAGCGGCGACCTGCTGAAACGCTATCCCAAGGCGCAGGCCCGCGATTTCGACGGCGATCCGGGCAAGCTGACGGAGATGGATGCGCTGGTCGCCTATCTCCAGATGCTGGGCACGCTGGTCGATGTGGACAGCGCCAAGCCGCAGGAGGTCGACAGATGAGCTACGACGCCTTGCGGCATTTCGCCGATAGCTGGGGGCTGGTGTTCATGGGGTTGCTCTATGCGATCCTGATCGGCTGGCATTTCCTGCCCCATGGGCGGCAGCGCAGCGCCGACGCCGCGCTCGCCATTTTCGACGATCAGACGGAGGCCGACCATGGCTGACGACAAGCGCATCGATCCCGCCACCGGGACGGAGATCAAGCATCATGAATGGGACGGCATCCAGGAACTGGACACGCCGCTGCCGCGCTGGTGGCTTTGGACCTTCTACGCGACGATCCTGTTCGCTGTCGGTTACATGATCGCCTATCCGGCCATCCCGATGATCGACCGGGCGACCGGCGGCATACTCGGCTGGTCGAGCCGGGGGGCGCTGGACAGGGAACTGGCGGCGCGGGAAAGGCAGATCGCGCCGATCCGGAAAGCGATTGCGGACACGCCGATCACGGCCCTGCCGGGGCGGCCCGAACTGATGCAGCAGGCGGTCGAGGGCGGGCGCGCCGCGTTCCGGGTGCATTGCGTCCAGTGCCATGGGTCGGGGGCCGCAGGGTCGAAGGGCTATCCCAACCTCAATGACGACGACTGGCTGTGGGGCGGCGATCTGGCTGCCATCGAGAAGACGATCACCGACGGCGTCCGCAATCCCGGTCATGACGCCACGCGCCAGTCGCTGATGCCCGCCTTCGGCAAGGATCAGTTGTTGACGGCGGCGCAGGTGGACGACGTGGTGGCGCATGTCCGGGCGATCAGCGGGCAGGACCGGCCAGGCGCGGCTTCGCGGCGGGGGGACAGGGTCTTTGCCGACAATTGCGCGGTTTGCCATGGGCCTGCGGGCAAGGGGAACCGGGCGTTGGGCGCGCCCGATCTGACCGATGCGATCTGGCTTTATGGGGGAGACGCGGGGACGATCCGCGAGACGGTGTGGAACAGCCGCCATGGCGTGATGCCGCGCTGGGACGACAAGCTGGACAAGGCGACCATCCGCATGCTGGCGGCCTATGTGCATAGCCTTGGCGGGGGCGAGGGTGATGCGGGGCGGTGAGGCTTTTCTGTTCCTCCCCATGCTTGCATGGGGAGGGGGACCGCCGCCGAAGGCGGTGGTGGAGGGGAAATGGGCTGAGGTTGCGCATTTCCCCTCCACCAGCCTTCGGCTGGTCCCCCTCCCCACGCCTTCGGCGCAGGGAGGAATAGGGGGGTGCTGATGTCTGGGTCTGCCTCGCTCTATGAGAAGCGCAAAGGGGTCTATCCCAAGGCCGTCGACGGCTTCTATCGTCGCCTGAAATGGGCGATCATGGCGGTGACGCTGGCCATCTACTGGGGCACGCCCTGGCTGCGCTGGGACCGGGGGCCTTATGCGCCGGATCAGGCGGTGCTGGTCGATCTGGCCCATCGGCGCTTCTACATGTTCGCCATCGAGATCTGGCCGCAGGAATTCTATTATGTCGCGGGCCTGCTGATCATGGCGGGGATCGGGCTGTTCCTCGTTACCTCGGCGGTGGGGCGGGCCTGGTGCGGCTATGCCTGTCCGCAGACGGTGTGGACCGATCTTTACCAGCATGTCGAGCGTTTCGTGGACGGCGACCGCAATGCGCAGTTGCGGCTTGCCAAGGCGCCGTGGAGCGCGGCCAAGATGGCCCGGCGGATCGTCAAATGGTCGGTCTGGCTGGGGATCGCCTTTATCACCGGGGGCGCGTGGATATTCTATTTCGCGGACGCCCCGACCCTGCAACGGGAATTCTGGAGCGGGACCGCCGCGTGGCAAGCCTATGCGACGACTTTCGTGCTGACCGCGACCACCTTCGTGCTGGGTGGGTTCATGCGGGAGCAGCTGTGCATCTATATGTGCCCCTGGCCGCGCATCCAGACGGCGATGCTGGACGAGAAGTCGCTGGTCGTCACCTACAAGCATTGGCGCGGGGAGAAGCGCGGGAGCCTGAAGAAGGCCGAAGCGAATCCCGGCGCGTTCGGCGACTGCATCGACTGCAACCAGTGCGTCGCGGTCTGCCCGACCGGCATCGACATTCGCGAAGGGCCGCAGATCGGCTGCATCACCTGCGCGCTGTGCATCGACGCCTGCGACAAGGTGATGGCGCAGGTCGGGCGGCCGCGCGGGCTGATCGACTATTGCACGCAGGATGACGCCGAAGGGGAGCAGAAGGGGTCGGAACCGCGCCCGGTGCTGAAGACGCTGCTGCGGCCGCGCACCATCGCCTATTTCGCGATCTGGGCCGGGATCGGCGCGGCCATGCTGTTCGCGCTGGGGGCGCGGGAGCGGCTGGAGATCAGCGCGCAGCAGGACCGCAACCCGATCTTCGTGCGCCTGTCCGACGGCGCGATCCGCAACGCCTATACGGTCAAGCTGCGCAACATGCAGGCGCGGCCCCGGCCGATGGAAGTGGGCCTGGATGGACTGCCCGGCGGCCGGATATGGACCGATGCCGGATCGCGGGAGAGTGCCGCCGCGACGGTGCGCACGACCGTGCCCGCCGACAGCGTGGCGAAGCTGCGCATCTTCCTGACGCTGCCGTCCGGCGGCCCGGCGCGGCAGGATTTCCGCTTCACCCTGCGCGCTTTGGATCGCGAAGGCGGCAGCGCCAGCGAACCCGCCCGATTTGAAAGGCCCTGAGACATGACCCCTGCACCATCCCCCATCCGCCGCTTCACCGGCTGGCACATGACGGCGATATTGATCGCCTTCTTCGCCGCGGTGATCGCGGTCAACATGCTGATGGCGACCGTCGCGGTGCGCTCCTTCGGCGGCACGGTGGTCGAGAACAGCTATGTCGCCAGCCAGAAGTTCAACGGCTGGCTGGCGCAGGCGCGGGCGCAGCGGCGGCTGGGTTGGCGGGACGAAGCGACGCTGGATGCGGGGCGGCATGTCGGGCTGGCGCTGAAGGATGCGAAGGGCGCGCCGCTGGCGGGCGTCGTCGTGACGGCGGTGGCGCAGCATCCGCTGGGGCGGGCGCCGGACATGCCGCTCGCCTTCCACGAAACCGCGCCGGGCGTCTACGTGAGCGACCGGGTCTTGCCGAAGGGGCGCTGGCAGCTCCGCTTCGACCTGCGCGTCGCCGGGCGCGAGGAGCATCTTTTGAGGGAGGTCGACTGATGGCCACGAAAGCGCTGATCGCCGATCCGGTGGCGGAAGAGGCGGTCGAAAGCCTGTTCGCCGTCCCCGGCATCCATTGCGTGAGCTGCATCGCGAAAATCGAGGAAGGATTGCCCCGCCAGCCCGGCATCATCTCTGCGCGAGTCAATATGGGGGCGAAGCGGGTCGCCATCCGGCACGATCCGGCGTTGACGCCGCCCGACCTGCGCGCCACCATCGCCGCCCTGGGGTTCGAGGCGGAGCCGCTGGCCGATGCGGGGCTGGACGTGGCGGCGGCGGAAAGTCGCCGCCTGACGCGGGCGCTGGTGGTGGCGGGCTTCGCGGCGATGAACATCATGCTGCTGTCGGTGTCGGTCTGGTCCGGGGCGGCCGGGGCGACGCGGGGGATGTTCCACTGGCTCTCCGCGTTGATCGCGCTGCCGACGGTGGCCTATGCGGGCCAGCCCTTCTTCCGGTCGGCCTGGGCGGCGGTGCGGCATGGGCGGACGAACATGGACGTGCCGATCAGCATCGGCGTGCTGCTGACCACCGGAATGAGCCTGTATGAGACCGTCACCGGCGGGGCGCATGCCTGGTTCGACGGGGCGGTGATGCTGCTGTTCTTCCTGCTGGCCGGGCGGGCGCTGGACAGCATGATGCGCGGGCGGGCGCGGGCGGGGGTGGCGGCGCTGCTGAAGCAGACCGCGCCGGGCGCGCTGGTGCTGGAGGCGGACGGGGGCAGCCGGTGGACGCGGGCGGACGCGCTGCGCCCCGGCATGACGATATTGGTGGCGGCGGGCGAAAGGCTGGCCGCCGACGGGCGCGTGACGGAGGGCGAAAGCGGCCTCGACATCGCCTTCCTGACCGGGGAAAGCGCGCCGGTGCGGGTGCATCCGGGCGATGCCGTGCAGGCGGGCGCGCTCAATGTCGACGGGCCGATCCGGGTGGAGGTGACGGCGGCGGGGGCCGATACGGTCATCGCCGACATCGCCCGGCTGATGGAGGAGGCTGCGCAGGGCAAGTCGCGCTATGTGCGGCTGGCCGACCGGGCGGCGCGGCTCTATGCGCCCTGCGTCCATCTGCTGGCGGCGCTGTCCTTCGCGGGGTGGATGATCGCCGGGGCGGGCGTGCATCAGGCGTTGCTGATCGCGGTGGCGGTGCTGCTGATCACCTGTCCTTGCGCCTTGGGGCTGGCGGTGCCCGCCGCGCAGATCGTCGCCTGCGGCGCGCTGATGCGGCGGGGCGTGCTGGTGAAGGACGGGTCGGCGCTGGAGCGGCTGGCGGAGGTGAGCGAAGCCGTGTTCGACAAGACCGGCACGCTGACGCTGGGCCGCCCGGTGCCGCAGGGGCTGCGCCGCCTGTGGCGCGACGACCGGGCGATCCTGCTGGCGCTGTCGCGGGCCTCGCGCCATCCGCTGAGCGTTGCGCTACGGCAGGCGCTGGAGGCGCGGGGGGTGGCGCCTGCTGTGCTCGACAATGTCCGCGAAGTGGCGGGGGAGGGCGTGTTCGGGGACTATCAGGGCGTGGCCGTGTCGCTGGCGCGGCCGCGCAGCCTGGTCAACCTGTTCGGGCTGGCGGCGGAATATCGGCGCGGCGATCAGGCCACGCTGCTGGGCTTCGCCGACGCGCTGCGGCCCGATGCGGCGGAGACGCTGGACGCGCTGCGCGGCATGGGGACGAAGGTGCTGATCGCCAGCGGCGACCGGCCCGAAGCGCTGGAGGAGATCGCCCGGACGACCGGCGCCACCGCCATCGGCCATCTGCGCCCCGCCGACAAGCTGGCGCTGATCGGGCGGCTGAAGGCCCGGGGCGAGAAGGTGCTGATGGTCGGGGACGGGCTGAACGACGGCCCGGCTCTGGCGGCGGGGCATGCCAGCATGGCCCCCGCCTCCGCCAGCGACGCCAGCCAGCTTGCCGCCGACGCCGTGTTCCTGGGCGACAGGCTGGCGCCGGTGGCTCTGGCCGTGCATGCGGCGCGGCGGACCGTGGCCGTGGTGAAGCAGAATTTCGCGCTGGCCATCGGCTATAATCTGCTGGCGGTGCCGCTCGCCATGGCGGGGAAGGTGACGCCGCTGGTCGCGGCGGTCGCCATGTCGACATCCTCGCTGATCGTCATCGCCAATGCGCTGCGTCTGAAAGGAGTCGCGAAATGACGGGTCTCAGCCTGTTGATTCCGATTGCGCTTGGACTGGGGCTGCTGGGGCTGGCGGCCTTTTTCTGGGCGCTGGGCAATGGCCAGTTCGAGGACACGGACGGGGCGGCGGTGCGCATCCTGATCGACGAGGATTGACGGCAGGCGGATTTTCGTCCGTTTTAGGCTGGTCAGGATAGTCGATTTGGCTGAAAATACCGCTGCAATAAGGCTTATCTCCTTGGCATCCGCTGTTCATAAGTCGGATTGCATGCCATGATTTCCCTATCATGGCGCGCATGACGAACCCGCCCCCCTTCACCGATTTCGCCCCTGTCATCCGGCCTCAGTCGCCGCTCCGCCAGGCGATCACCGCCGCCTATCGCCGCGACGAAGCGGAGTGCATGGCGCCCCTGCTGGAAGCCGCCGCGCTGCCCGACGCCATGCGGCGTGGAGTGCGGGACATGGCGCGCAGGCTGGTGACGACGCTGCGCGCCAATGGCAAGGGCAGCGGGGTCGAGGCGCTGGTGCAGGAATATTCGCTCTCCAGCCAGGAGGGCGTGGCGCTGATGTGCCTGGCCGAAGCGCTGCTGCGCATTCCCGACGATGCGACCCGCGATGCGCTGATCCGCGACAAGATCGCCGACGGCGACTGGGGCGGGCATCTGGGCGGCGGCAGGTCGCTGTTCGTCAATGCGGCGACCTGGGGGCTGGTGGTGACGGGCAAGCTGGTCGGCAGCGTCGATGACCGGGGCCTCGGCGCGGCGCTGACGCGGCTGGTGGCGCGGCTGGGCGAGCCGGTGATCCGGCGCGGCGTCGACCTCGCCATGCGGATGATGGGCGAGCAGTTCGTGACCGGCGAGACCATCGGCGAAGCGCTGAAGCGGGCGCGGGCGCAGGAGGCCAAGGGCTTCCAGTACAGCTATGACATGCTGGGCGAAGCGGCGGCGACGGCGGCGGACGCGGCGCGCTACCTGGAGGATTACCGGCAGGCGATCCATGCCATCGGCCGGGCGTCGGCCGGGCGCGGCGTCTATGCGGGGCCGGGCATTTCGATCAAGCTGTCGGCGCTGCATCCGCGTTATTCCCGCGCACAGGCGGAGCGGGTCATGGGGGAATTGCTGCCGCGGGTGAAGGAGCTGGCGTTGCTCGCCCGCGGCTATGACATCGGACTCAACATCGATGCGGAGGAGGCGGATCGGCTCGAATTGTCGCTCGACCTGCTGGAGAGTCTGGCGCTGGACCCGGAGCTTGCGGGGTGGAACGGGCTGGGCTTCGTGGTGCAGGCCTATGGCAAGCGCTGCCCCTTCGTGATCGACTGGATCGTCGATCTGGCCGGGCGGGCCGGGCGGCGGATCATGGTGCGGCTGGTCAAGGGCGCCTATTGGGACGCGGAGATCAAGCGGGCGCAGGTCGACGGGCTGGCCGATTTCCCGGTCTATACGCGCAAAGTCCATACCGACGTCGCCTATATCGCCTGCGCGAGGAAGCTGCTGGCGGCGCGGGACCGGGTGTTTCCGCAATTCGCGACGCATAACGCGCAGACGCTGGCGACGGTCCATCATCTGGCGGGGCATGATTTCACGCTGGGCGATTATGAATATCAGTGCCTGCACGGCATGGGCGAGCCGCTGTACGAGCAGGTGGTGGGGAAGGGCGATCTCGACCGGCCCTGCCGCATCTACGCGCCGGTCGGCACGCATGAGACGCTGCTGGCCTATCTGGTGCGGCGGCTGCTGGAAAATGGCGCGAACAGCTCCTTCGTGCACCGCATCGCCGATCCGGCGGTGCCGGTGGAGGAGATGATCGCCGACCCGGTCGAGCAGGTGCGGGCGATGCCGCATCCGGGGGCGCGGCATGCGGACATCGCCCTGCCGTCCGGGCTTTATCCCGACCGGCGCAATTCCGACGGGATCGACCTCAGCGATGAAAATGCGCTGGCCATGCTGACGCGGGCGCTGGCGGAAAGCGCGCAGATCGGCTGGACGGCCCGGCCGGAGGGCGGGGAGGGCGCGGCGCGGCCCGTGCTCAACCCCGCCGACCGGCGCGATGTCGTGGGGACGGTGTTCGAGGCGTCGACGGATTTTGCGCGGGCGGCGGTCGCGCGGGCGGACGGAAGCGGCTGGGCGAGGGCGCCCGTGACGGAACGCGCCGCGATATTGGAGCGGGCGGCCGACGCGATGCAGGCGCGCATGCCGATCCTGCTGGGCCTGATCGTGCGGGAGGCGGGCAAGTCGCTGCCCAACGCCATTGCCGAAGTGCGGGAGGCGATCGATTTCCTGCGCTATTATGCGGCGCAGGCGCGGTCGACCTTCGGCCCGGCGCAGGAGCCTTTGGGGCCGGTGGTGTGCATTTCGCCCTGGAATTTCCCGCTGGCGATCTTCACCGGCCAGGTGGCGGCGGCGCTGGTCGCGGGCAATGCGGTGCTGGCCAAGCCCGCCGAGGAAACCCCGCTGATCGCGGCGGAGGCGGTTCGCCTGCTGCACGAGGCTGGGGTGCCGGGCGATGCGTTGCAGCTTGTGCCCGGCGCGGGGGAGATCGGCGCGGCGCTGGTGGCGGCGCCGCAAACCGCAGGAGTGCTGTTCACCGGATCGACCGAGGTGGCGCGGCTGATCCAGCGGCAACTGGCCTCGCGCCTCTCCGCTTCGGGCAGGCCCATTCCGCTGGTCGCGGAGACGGGCGGGCAGAATGCGATGATCGTCGACAGCTCCGCGCTGGCGGAACAGGTGGTGGCGGATGTCATCGCCTCCGCCTTCGACAGCGCGGGGCAGCGCTGTTCGGCGCTGCGCATCCTCTGCCTGCAGGAGGATGTGGCGGACCGGACGCTGGCGATGCTGAAGGGGGCGCTCAGGGAATTGCGCATCGGGCGGACCGACCGGCTGGCGGTCGACATCGGGCCGGTCATCACCGACGAGGCGCAGGAAGGAATCGGGCGGCACATAGAGGCGATGCGCGCCCTGCGCTGCGCGGTGGAGCAGCAGCCATTGCCGGAGGAAAGCGCGCATGGCAGCTTCGTGCCGCCGACGATCATCGAGATCGACGACATCGCGCAGTTGCGGCGGGAGGTGTTCGGGCCGGTGCTGCACGTCATCCGCTTCCCCCGCGCAGGGCTGGACGCGCTGGTGGATGCGATCAACGCGACCGGCTATGGCCTGACCTTCGGCCTGCATACGCGGCTGGACGATACCGTCGCCCAGGTGACGGGGCGGGTGAAGGCGGGCAATCTCTATGTGAACCGCAATGTGATCGGCGCCATCGTGGGGGTGCAGCCCTTTGGCGGGCGCGGGCTGTCGGGAACCGGACCCAAGGCGGGCGGGCCGCTCTATCTGGGGCGGCTTGTGCGCGTGCCGCCGGCCTTTGCCGGGCGGGCCGGTTCGTTCCCGTCGGCGCTCGCCGATTTCGCCGACTGGCTGGCGGCGGAGGGCGAGGCGGAGGCTTCGGCCATGGCGCGGCGCTGCGGCGATGCCTCGGCGCTGGGGGTGGAGATGGCGCTGCCGGGGCCGGTGGGGGAGCGCAACCTCTATGCGTTGCATCCCCGCGGATGGATCGGGATGCGGCCCGCGACGCGGCAGGGCCTTTTGGGGCAGATGGCGGCGGTGCTGGCGACGGGCAATCGCGGGGTGCTGCAGGACATGGCGCTGCCGCGGGGATTGCCCCCGCATATCGCCGCGCATTTCGCGTCTCGGCCGGAAGGGCCGCTGGGGGCGGTGCTGGTAGAGGGCGATGCCGGGCGGATCGGCGCGGCGGTTCGGGACGTGGCCGGCCTGCCGGGGCCGGTCGTCAGCGTCCATGCGGCGGGGGCGGATGGGATGTATCCGCTCCACTGGCTGCTGGAGGAGGTGTCGACCTCCATCAACACGACGGCCGCCGGTGGGAATGCGAGCCTGATGATGATCGGATGAGGGCTGGTTAAAGGGCAAGATGCTCCTGCGCAGGCAGGGGCCAGATCAGACGGTTGCGCCAATGAACTGACGGCGGAACCGTGTTCCTGCCTGCGCAGGAACACGGCGCGTTTATGCGTCCTTGAGCAAGCCCGCGACGACCGGCGCGATCCTGCCGACGACGATGTTCACCCCGGCGGGATTGGGGTGGATGGAATCGGCCTGCATCAGCTTGGGATCGCCGATCACGCCGTCCAGGAAGAAGGGGTAGAGCGGCAGGCCGTAATCCTTCGCCAGCCGGGGATAGATGGCGTCGAACTTCGCGCCATAATCCTTGCCCATATTCGGCGCGGCCAGCATGCCGGTGAGCAGCACGGGGATCTGCCGCCGTTTCAGTTCGTCCAATATGGCGCGCAGATTCTTCTCGCTGTCCTCCGGCGGCAGTCCGCGCAGCATGTCGTTGCCGCCCAGGTCCAGCAGCAGCAGGTCGGGCTTGCGCGGCAGGCCGTCCAGCGTGAAGGCCAGGCGCTGCAGGCCGCCCAAGGAGGTTTCGCCGGAGACCCCGGCATTGCGGACCTGAACCGCCAGCCCCTGCGCCTTCAGCGCCTGTTCCAGGCGGAAGGGGAAGCTTTCATTCTGGGCCACGCCATAGCCCGCATAGAGGCTGTCGCCGAAGGCCAGCACCAGCTTGCCGTCCGCGACCGGGGCAGCCGCGTTACCGGCCTGAACGGACGGCGCGGCATGATTGTCTGCGGCCGGTTCGCCCGAACAGGCGGTGAGCAATTGCACAATCGCCGCCGCGCCCACATATATTGACCGTCTTCCCGCCTTCATGGGGTTCCTTTCGCCGATGCACGGTTCGTCCTCCCTTGCCCATATTGCGATTGAAGCGCGCAATGTCACCCTTTCGCTCGGCACCCGCGAAGCGCCGACGCAGATATTGAGGGGCGTCGACCTTTCCATCCCGAAGGGCGAGAGCCTGGCGATCCTGGGTCCGTCGGGGTCGGGCAAATCGTCGCTGATGGCGATATTGTCGGGGCTGGAGCGCGCCAGCGGCGGCGACGTGCGGGTCGCCGGGATCGATTATGGGCCGCTGGACGAGGATGCGCTGGCGCGGGCGAGGCGCGGGCGCGTGGGCATCATATTGCAGAGCTTCCACCTGCTGCCGACCATGACGGCGGTGGAGAATGTCGCCGTGCCGCTGGAACTGGCGGGCTTTGCCGACGCCTTCGCCCGCGCCGCGGACGAACTGGCGGCGGTGGGGCTGGGGCACCGGCTGCACCATTATCCGGCGCAGCTTTCGGGGGGCGAGCAGCAGCGCGCGGCCATCGCCCGCGCTGTCGCGCCGGGGCCGGACATCCTCTTCGCCGACGAGCCGACGGGCAATCTGGACGGGGCGACCAGCGGGTCCATCGTCGAACTGCTGTTCGCCCGGCGGGCCGCGAACGGCGCGACATTGGTGATCATCACCCATGATCCCAGCCTCGCGGCGCGGTGCGACCGCATCGTGGAGATGCGCGACGGGTCGATCGTCGCGGATCGCAGGCCGTGAAGGCGCTGGGTTGGCGCGGCTGCTGGCGGATCGCCCGGCGCGACCTGCATCGCGGTTTCCGGGGGTTGCGGCTGCTGTTCATCTGCCTGTTCCTGGGCGTGGCGACGCTGGCGACCATCGGCGGCCTGACCGCCGCGATCACCGGAGAGATCGCCAGCAAGGGACAGGTGCTGCTGGGCGGCGATGTCGAGGTGGCGATGTCGCAGCGCGAGGCGGGCGCGGCGGAGAAGGCGGCCTTCCGGCGCGAGGGCGCGCTGAGCGAGACGATCCGATTGCGGGCGATGGCGCAGCGGGTGGGGCAGGGCGCTGGCAATGGCCCGTCCGCCGTGCTGACCGAACTCAAGGGCGTGGACGGGGCCTATCCGCTTTATGGCGCGCTGGTGCTGAAAGGCGGGCGGGCCGGGCCGATGCGCGCCGATGAGCTGGTCATCGGACAGGCGCTGGCGGACCGGCTGGACGTGAAGCCGGGCGATGGCCTGCGCTATGGCGCGGCGACCTTCCGCATCCGCGACATCATCGCGGAGGAGCCGGACCGGGTGGGGGAGGGCTTCACCCTGGGGCCGGTCGCGCTCACCTCCATGGAGGGTATCAGGCGCAGCGGCCTGATCCAGCCGGGCAGCCTGTATGAGAGCAAATATCGCATCCGCCTGGGCGCGGGCAGGGATGCCGGGGCGGCGGGGGACCGGCTGAAGCGCGCCTTCCCCTCTGCCGGTTTCGAAATCAAGGACCGCGACGGCGCGGCGCCGGGGACCAGCCGTTTCCTGGAGCGGATGGGGCAATTCCTGTCGCTGATCGGTCTCGCGGCGCTCGCCATAGCGGGGATCGGGGTCAGCAACGGGGTAGCCTCCTATCTGGCGATCAAGCGCAACGGCATTGCGACGCTGAAGATATTGGGCGCTTCCTCTGCCGACATCGCCCGCATCTATCTGATGCAGATCGGCGCGGTGGCCGTGCTGGCCATCGGTTGCGGGCTGGCGGCGGGGGTCGTGCTGCCGCTGGGTCTGGTGACGGCGATGCGGGACATATTGCCGGTGCAGCCCGGTTTCGCCATCGCGCCCTGGCCGCTGGTCACGAGCGCGCTCTACGGCCTGCTGATCGCCTTCATCTTCACGGTGCCGCCATTGGCGCGGGCGCGGACCCTGCCCGCCGCCGCCCTGTTCCGCGAGACGGTGGACCGGCGGCGCGGCGTCGACCGGGCGAGCATGATCGCCGTGGGGGCGGCGGGGGCGGCTGCGCTGGGACTGGCGCTGGGCACGGCGCGGGAGCCGTGGTTCGCGGCGGCGATGCTGGGCGCGGTCGCGGCGATGCTGGCGCTGCTGACCGGGATCGGGCTGCTCGTCCGGCATGGGGCGCGGCGGGCGCCCGCGCCGCGTCGTCCTTTGGCGCGGTTGGCGGTGGCCAATCTGCACCGGCCGGGCGCGCAGACTTCGGCGCTGGTGGTGGCGCTGGGGCTGGGGCTGACCCTGTTCGTGACGCTGGCGGCGATCCAGTCGAGCCTCAGCGCCGAAATCCGCAACACCGTGCCCCGGACCGCGCCGGACCAGTTCGTGTTGGACATTCCCATCGCCGCCAAAGACCGATTCCTTGCCCTCGTCGGACAAGAGGCGCCGGGGGCGAAGGTCAATATGGCGCCGACCCTGCGCGGCACCATCGTCGCCTATGGCGGGCAGCGGGTGGCGGACCTGAAGCAATTGCCCGAAGGGGCGTGGTTCCTGCGCGGGGAGCGGGGCGTCACCTATAGCGACGCGCTGCCCGAAGGATCGGAACTGGTGAAGGGGCGGTGGTGGCCCCGCGACTATGCCGGGCCGCCGCTGGTCTCGCTCGACCGGGAGGCGGCGGAGGTGATGGGCGTCGGCGTCGGCGACATGCTGACCGTGTCGGTGCTGGGGCGGGAGATGGAGGCGCGCATCGCATCGCTGCGGCAGGTGAATTGGGAGACGATGGGGTTCAACTACATCATGGTCTTTTCCCCCAACACGCTGCGCGGCGCGCCGCACAGCCTGTCCGCGACGATCACGATGAAGGGCGCGTCGGAAGGGGCGATGGCGCGGACGCTGCTGGCGGCCTTCCCCTCCATATCGATCATAGCGGTGGGGGATGTGGTGGCGCAGGTCACGGTGCTGCTGGGGCAGATGTCGACCGCCATCGTGCTGGCGGGGTCGGTCGCGATCCTGGCGGGGATCGCCGTCCTGATCGGCGCCATCGCGGCGTCGCGGCAGGCGCGGGCCTATGACAGCGTGATATTGAAGACGCTGGGCGCGACCCGCTGGCAGATATTGGGGGCGCAGGGGATCGAATATGCGCTGCTGGCCGGGGTGCTGGCGCTGGTGGCGCTGGGGCTGGGGCTGGCGGCGGGGTGGTTCGTGATCGTGCGGATATTCGAATTCCACTGGGCGCCGGACTGGCTGCTGGTGCTGTCGACGCTGGGCGCGGGGGCGGTGCTGACGCTGGGGATCGGGTTGCTGGGGTCGATCCCGCTGATGTCGGTGCGGCCCGCGCGGGCGCTGCGGGCGCTCTGAGCCTTGGCTTGGGTCGTGTTCCTGCCTGCGCAGGAACAAGGTTCAAATGACGACAAGCTCTATGCCCTGTGCCCGCCGGCGCGGTCCAGCGCAGCCATCAGGTGGACGGACAGATCCTGTATCGTGAAGGGCTTGGCCAGCAGCGGGACACCCTCCTTCGCGGCGGAGGCCGCCGCCGCGCTGTAGCCCGTCATCAGCATCGTGCCCAGATGCGGCCAGTGCGTCCGGACCCGGAGCGCCAGTTCCATGCCGCCGACCTCGCCCGGCATGATCATGTCGGACAGGATCAGGGAGAAATCGTCCGCCCGCTCCAGCCGGCGCAGCGCCGCGTCGCCATTGTCGACCCGCTCCATCTCATAGCCCAGCGTCGTCAGCATGCCGCCCACCGTGTCGGCCACCGTGTCGTCATCCTCGACCAGCAGGATGCGCTGCTTGCCGGAGGCGCCGACCGGCTCGACCGGCCCGTCGCCCGGCCGGGGGGCGAGCAGGGATCGCGGCAGCAGCAGGGTGATGGTCGTCCCCCGGTCGACGATGCTGTCGACCAGCACCTCCCCGCCGGAAGCGCGCGCGAAGCCGTAGACCTGGCTGAGCCCAAGGCCCGTGCCCTGTCCCACCGCCTTGGTCGTGTAGAAGGGTTCGAATATCTTGTTGAGCAGTTCAGGCGCGATGCCCTCTCCGCTGTCCGTCACCGCGATCTGCACCCGGTCGGGCAGGCCGCCATGGCCCGGACGGTTCGCGCCCTCTATGACGATGGCGCCGCCCTTGCGCATGGCGTCGCGGGCGTTGAGGGCGATGTTGAGGATCGCCACCTCTAGTTCCGACGCGTCGACCTCCACCGGCCAGAGGTCGGCGGGAAGATGCATGGCCACCTCTATGCTTTCGCCCAGCGATCGTTCGAGCAGCGCGTCCATGCCCCTGATCCGCTCCCGCAGGTCGACGACTTCGGGATTGAGCGGGGTGCGGCGGGAAAAGGCGAGCAGTTGCCGCGTCAGCTTCGCGCCCCGGTCCAGCGCCTGGCGTATTCCGGCGCGCAGCTTCTCTAGCCTGGCGGCGTCCTGGGTGCGTTCCATGAGGTCGAGGCCGCCGGAAGCGACCATCAGCAGATTGTTGAAGTCATGCGCGACGCCGCCGGTCAACTGGCCCATCGCCTCCATCTTCTGCGACTGGCGCAGCGCCTCTTCGGCCTGCTGGCGGCTGGCGATCTCCGCCTGCAAGGCCTGATGCGCGCGGCGCAGCGACGAATAGGAGGCGGCGAGCATCACGATCAGCACCGCCGCCGCGATGACGATGACCGCGATGCCCAGATAGCGGGTCAGGCGGCGCGACAGGCTGTCCATGGTCGATTGCAGATAGACGGAGCCAAGCTGCGTGCCGCCCTGCTTCACCGGGACCGTGACGGCAAGGCCCGACGGCGGCGAATCCCGGCCCGCCTCCGCCGCCAGCCTGGGCAGCCGGGCGGGAGGGCGCGCGAAGCCGGCGGCGAAGGCGCCCTTGCCGTCATAGGCGGCGACCGCGACGATCTGCGGATCGGCCTTCAGCGCGTTCAGATATTCCTGGAGCGCGACATCGTCCTCGAACGCCAGCGGCGCGGCGATCCCGTTGGCCAGCACCTGCGCCTGGACCGTCGTCTGCCGCAGCTTTTCGACCCGGCCGAGCTGTTCGAGCTGGATGGCGGCGGCTAGCCCCGCGGCGAGCAGCAGGAAGGCGATCAGGACCGCGGACAGGGGCGTCGCCATCTGCCCGACGACCTTGCCCAGGCTGAGCCTGCCTTGGGTCGCCGGCTTCATTTCCGGTCCACCGCGATGGCAAGGCCCAGCAATTTGGAACTGATCTTGAGGCCGTTGGCGCGGGCCGCCTTGTCGTCGATCTGGAACCGCACCCGCCCGTTCCGCCGCACGAATTCGATCATCGCGCCGCTGGGACCGGCGCCCTTGTCCGCGACCGTCAGCACCGGCTGGCCGCCCGTGGTCGCGAAGGGCGCATAGCCGGGGTCGGCCGAGCGGCCGGCGAACAGGATGTGGCAGCCGGCCGGACCCGCCTCGCCGCCGGTCCGCCGCACCACCACCGGGCGGCCGACCATCTTCTGCCCGCGCACCACATCGTTGAGCATGGCGCCGAACGGATCCTCCCCAACCACGCAGATCACGAAATTCCTTTCCGTCCCTGAAAATGCCGCCGGGGGCCATTCCACGAAGGGCGCGAACTTGAACAGGAAATTCGCCTGGATCGCGCGTTCCAGCGCGGCGGGCGAATTGGCCGGCACCGGCGCCGGAACGAGGAGCGCGACCGCCGCGAGACAGGACAGCGCGGCCCGGCGTCCTCGTTGCCCGCGCCTGCCGCGCCAGGGGCTCAGATCGTCCATTTGAGCGCCACGAACACGCTGCGGCGAAGCGGCGTCGCCTGCGAGGCGGGAAGCTCCCGGTGGCGGCGGTGCAGCAGGTTGAAGCCCGACACCGACAATTCGGCGCGCTCGTCGAACTGCCAGCCCAGCCTTGCGCCCAGTTCCACATAGCCCGGCACATGCGGGTCGGGCAGGGCGGACACGTAGCGCAGGTCGAAATCGACATTCACCTCCGGCCCGATGTCCATGGAGGAGCGCAGCGTGGCGCGGTGCCTGGGATCGTTGCCGACCTGCGACACGCCGATCAGGGGGACAGAATCCGGCTTGAAGCGGAACTTCTGGATCAGCAGGCTGTAGCCGGGCTTGAGCCGCCACCAGCTTGCCAGCCGGATGTCGGCCCAGGCATCGAAGCCATAGCTGTCGCCCTTTATCCCATTGCCCCAGCGCAGCGGCAGGAACCCGCCCGGCGCCGGCTCCACTGTCCGCAGGTCGTCATAGACATTGTAGAAGGCGGAGACCGAAAGCGACGCGCGGGGCGAGAGCATCAGCCGCGTGCCCAGTTCGAAGGCGGTCAGCTTTTCGGAGCGGAAGCCGGGAAGGGCGGTCAGGAAGACGGTGCCCCCGATGGATTCGACCACATCCTCGTCAAAGGGGGTGGGCGAACGGACGGCGCGGGAAACCGCGCCCCACAGCAGGGTTTCGGGGTCGGGCTTCCAGGACAGGCGAACACTGGGCAGGAAGGTGAGGTCCATATAGCTGCGCCGCTCCAGCTTGGCCCCGACCGTGGCCGTGACGGACGGCGTCAGGGCGATGCTGTCCTGCGCGAACAGATTGCCGACGAAAAGGTTTCGCCGGTCGGGCACGAAGTCCAGGCCGGGAATGTTGCGGATCACATAGCGGCTGAGGCGCGCGCCGCCGCCCCAGACGATGTTGTGGCCGGAGCCGAGCGCGAAGCTGTGCTGCCCCTCCACGTCGAAGGTGTCGAGCGCGAAGCGGCCGCCGTCATTCTCGATCTTGCGGGCGCTGTGGTCGTAATAGGCCTGGAGCTGGAGCGTGGCCCCGGACGCCGCGCCATGGCGCCAGCGGGCAAGCAGGTCGTAGCCGTGCAGGCTCTCGTCCGGCGCGGCCCCCTGCGAGCGGGAACCGTAATAGCCGTCCCCCTGCACCATCAGCGCGTCGTCGGGCGTCGCGTTCCAGTCGAAGCGGAAGCCGCCCTGGGTCCGGCGATTGCCGTCGTCCGCGTCGTTCGCGCTCTCGAAATTCTCGTGCCGCTTCACGAACAGGCGGTAGCTGGCGTTGCCGCCGGCATGGCCGCCATAGCGCAGCCCCAGGTCATAGGTGCTGTTGCCGACCACGCCCGTGCCGTACAGGCCCTGGGAGGCCCCCGCGTCGCGGGTGATGATGTTGATCACGCCGTTGACCGCGTTGGACCCCCACAGCGTGGCGCCGGGGCCGGAAATCACCTCTATGCGGTCGACATCCTCCGGCAAAACGTCCTGCATGTCCCAATAGACGCCGGAATAGAGCGGCGAATAGATGCTGCGGCCGTCGATCAGCACCAGCAGCTTGTTGGAGAAACTTTGCGCGGCGTCATTGCCGCCCATCCCCCGGGCGGCAATGACCGTATTGTTGGGGCCGCCGCGCATGACCTGCAGATTGGGCGCGAGCCGGAGAATGCCCGGCAGCGTCAGCGTGCCCGAACGGACGATGTCGTCATGGGTGATGACGTAGATCGACGCCGGGGAATCGGCCAGCGACGCCGTCGACCGGGTGACGGAGGTGACGTCCAGCTTCGACAGGGCGGCGATCGGCATGTCGCGCAATTCTTCCAGGCTCTGCGCCTGGGCGGCGGTGCAGCATAGGGATAGAAGGCCCACGGCCACTCCGCCGAACGCCGCGCCGCCAAAAGCCCATGCCATTCCCATTATCCCCCCGCGCTGCCCATTGCGCTTGCCCCCGACGCGAGGCCCGAGGCGATGATCCCCCGCGCGCCGCGGAGTCGTTACGCAGCCGCGCCGGAAAAGTTCCACGCCAACCCCCGCAATTCCTTGCGCAATCCGCCTGGAACGCGCCGCCGGAGCCATCCCGCCGTCACAGCGCGGCAAGGCTCTTGGCCAAATCGATCTGCTTGAAAGGCTTGGTCAGTCGCGGCAGTTCCGCCGAAATCCCGGCATTTTCGGCATAGCCCGAAATCAGCAGCGCCCGGATCGCCGGCTTGAGCACCCGTGCCTGCTCGATCAGGTCGGTGCCGGTCGTGCCCGGCATCAGATGATCGGTGACCAGCACGTCGATGTCCGGCTCGGCCTTCATGATCGCCAGCGCATGTTCGGCGGAACTGGCCTCCAGCACGTCATATCCCAGTTCGCGCAGCATATGCACGGTGCTGGCGCGCACCAGTTCCTCATCGTCCACCACCAGCGCCATGCCATGGTCCAGCTTCACGGGCGCGGTGTCCGGCCCGGCCGCGTCCCTTCCGGCCTCGATCTCGCTGGTCGGCAGCCAGAGGCTGATCGTCGTGCCCTGGCCCACGGCGCTTTCGATGGTGAGGCCCCCGCCCAGTTGCGCGGCCAGGCCGTGCACCATCGACAGGCCAAGGCCGGTCCCCTGGCCCACGCCCTTGGTTGTGAAGAAGGGTTCTATCGCCTTTTCGGCGGTCTGCTGGTCCATGCCGATGCCGGTGTCGGCCACCGACAGGCGGACATAGCGTCCCTCCCGCAGGCGCAGCCGGTTGTCGGCCGCCATGCTGTCGCATGTCACGCCGATGCGAAGCTGTCCGCCATCCGGCATGGCGTCGCGCGCATTCACCGCCAGGTTCAGCAACGCCATTTCGATCTGGTTGGCGTCGGCATGGGCGGCCGGCAGGCCTTCCGCCACCGCCAGTTCGACCTGCACCCGCGGGCCGGACGTGCTGACGATCAGGTCGCGCATGTCCCGCACCAGCCCGCCTATGTCGATGGCGGTGGGTTGCAGCGGTTGCCGCCGCGCGAAGGCGAGCAGCCTTTGCACCAGCATCTTCGCCCGGTCGGCGGATTGCAGCGCGCCCTCGATCAGCCGCCGCTCCCGATCCGTGCCCAGGCCGCGGCGGTGGAGCAGGTCGAGGCTGCCGACGATCGGCGTCAGCAGGTTGTTGAAATCATGGGCGACGCCGCCGGTCAACTGGCCCATGGACTCCAGCTTCTGCGACTGGCGCAGCGCCTCCTGCGCCAGTTCCAGTTCATGCGACCGCTGCTGCACGCGTTCCTCCAGCGTCTCGTTGAGCGCGCGCAGCCGCTCCTCGCTCCGGCGCAGCGCCGCCTCCATGCGGCGGCGTTCGGTGATGTCGTTCAACAGCACGGCGACCTGGGGCGCTTTGGGATCGCCCACGCGAAAGGCGTAGACATCGTACCAATAGCCGCCCAGCGCCTCTGCCGCGTCCTCGAAGCGGACGGCCTCGCCGGTGCGGGCCACCTGGCCGTAAATGTCGAACCAATGCTGTTCATGCCCCGGCACCAGCGATCGCATGCTCTTTCCCACCGCGTCGCTGAGGCCGGTATGGCGCGCGAAGGCGGGATTGGTTTCGATGAAGCGATAGTCGACCGGCTTCCCCGCATCGTCGAAGATCATCTCTATGATGCAGAAGCCCGCCTCGATCGAATCGAACAGGGATCGATATTTCTCCGCGCCGCGATGCAGTTCCTCCAGCCTTGCGCGGGCGTCATATTGCCGGCGGCGGCCGCGCAGCGCCGACCGTGCGAGGCTGATCAGCGTGGTGGGGTGGAAGGGCCGCTCCAGGAAATTGACGTTGCCCAGCATCTCCAGATAGCGGGACGCCGACGGGTTGCGCTCCAGCCCGCCGCCGCGCCGGGTCAGCAGGATGAAGGGGAAGTCCGACCATTCCGGCTGGTTCTGCAGCCAGCCGACCAGGGGATGCAGATCGCGATTGTGCAGCGCCTCCTCCGTCACCAGCGCGAAGCCGGCGCCATGGTCGATGCCGCCCAGCAGGTCGGGAAGATCCCGGCAGACATGCGAGCGCAATCCCGCCTCCGCCAGCATCGACGCCGCGATCTCCGCATCGCGCCCGATCGGAGCGAGAATGAGCGCCCGTTCGGACAGGTGCGGGATCACGCCTCCTCGTCTTCCAGCAGCGCGGGCGCGCCGCCGACGAAATGCGGCACGCCGCGCAGCACGCCCTGGAAGCCGATCAGCGGTTCGCCCAGGCGGATGCCGTAGGAACCGATGCGGAACTCCCGGATCGTGTCCTCATGCGATCCGGTGCGCTTCTTGATGATCGACATGGCGCGGCGCACCCGGCCCAGCGCCTCGAAATAGCGCAGCAGGATGACCGTGTCGGCCAGATAGGTGACGTCGACCGGCGTCTTCATGTCGCCCACCAGTCCATGCTGCGCGACGGTGAGGAAGGTGGTGGCCCCCTGCCGGTTCAGATATTGCAGCAGTTCATGCATGTGCAGGACCAGCGCATTCTCCTCCGGCATGGCGGACTGATAGCCGTTCAGGCTGTCGATGACGACGGTTCTCACGCCATGCCGTTCCACGCAGTTGCGCACCCGCTGGGAAAATTCGCCGGGGGACAGTTCGGCCGCGTCCACCTGCTCGACGATCAGATCGCCGCTGTCGGCCATCGCCCGCATGTCGATGCCCAGGCCCAGGGCGCGGTTGAAAAGCAGGCCCATCTCCTCGTCGAAGACGAACATCGCCGCCTTTTCCCCGCGCGCGACCGCCGCCGTGACGAAGGTGAGGGCGAGCAGCGACTTGCCCGTGCCCGCCGGGCCCAGCACGAGCACGCTCGAACCGCGCTCTATCCCCCCGCCCAGCAGGGCGTCGAGTTCGGTGGACTCGCTTTTCAGCACGTCGCGCTGGAAATCGGTCTTGTGTTCGGCCGACACCAGCCGGGGGAAGACGCGGACGCCGCCCCTTTCGATGACGAAATCGTGGAAGCCGCCGCGAAAATGCCGGCCGCGATATTTGATGACGCGCATCCGGCGGCGCTCCGGGCCGTAGTCGAGCGACAGCTCCTCCAGCCGGATGACGCCATGGGCGACGCTGTGCACCGTCTTGTCCGCGACCTCGGCCGTCAGGTCGTCCAGCATCAGCACGGTCGCATTCTGTTTCGAGAAGAAATGCTTGAGCGCCAGGATCTGGCGGCGGTAGCGCAGGGAGCTTTGCGCCAGCAGGCGGATTTCCGACAGGCTGTCCAGCACCACCCGGTCCGGCCGGACCCGTTCGAACGCGTCGAAGATGCGGCGGGTGGTCTCGCCCAGTTCCAGGTCGGACGAATAGAGCAGGCTTTGCTGCTGCTGCTCGTCCAGCAGGCTTTCGGGAGGGACCAGTTCGAACAGGTCCACCCCCTCCAGCGTCCAGCCGTGCGACGCGGCGCTTTCGCGCATCTCTTCCTCGGTTTCGGACAGGGTGATGTAGAGGCAGCGTTCGCCGCGCCGCGCGCCCTCGATCAGGAACTGCGTCGCTATGGTGGTCTTGCCCGTGCCCGGACTGCCTTCCAGCAGGAACACGCGGCCGCGGGTCAGCCCGCCGGAAAGAATGTCGTCCAGGCCATCCACGCCCGCCAGGGCCTGTTTGGTCGAATAGGTCTCCACGTCACCTCCCTTTCAGAGCAGGAGCATCGGCGATTACCACGAGAAGCGGCGGCCCTGAATGCGTCGCAGATTGATTTCGATCAAGTCCCGCCGGTCCGATGCGGCTCATGGGCCGGGCGCGCCCCGCGCGCTATCGTCGATCTGTTGCCGCGCCTCCGCCGCGGCGCGGATCAGTTCGTTCCCCGTCTCTTCCGCCGCATCGGGCGTCATGCTGATGGCGACGCCGTCGGGACCGTCCAGCATCACCTGTCCTTCCTCGGCATAGGCCTTGCCGGATTCATCGAAAACGCCGTCTCGGGGCATGGATTCTCCTCTTCCGTTCGGGTGCAAAGGACGCTTTGCGGGCGGATGCGGTTCCCTCAGCCGCCGATGAACAGATAGGACGGGTCGTAATCGCACAGCCGCCGCAGCGCGGCGAGGTCGAAGATGGTGACCCGCCCGCGCTGGACCTGGAGCAGTTCCCGTTCGCGGAGTTCCCGCAGCATGCGGTTGATGTGCACCGACGTCATGCCGCAGGCCTCGCCCAGGTCCGCCTGGGTCAGCGGCAGCGCGAACCGGCTGCCGTCGCTCAGCCCCACGGCGCGCAGCTTCGCCTCGATCTCGCAGAAGAAATGCGCGATCCGCGCCATGGCGTCCAATCGGCCAAGGCGGAATATCCATTCCCGGTGCATGGCCGCGTCCAGCAGCGTGCTGAACCACAGCAGCTTCGTCAGATTGGGCCGCTGCGCCAGCAGGCCGTCCAGCGCCTCATGCGGGACCATGGCGATCCGGGAGGCGCATAGGGTCGCGACATCATGGTCCAGCCGCCCCAGCGGATAGCCGTGCAGGTCGACGAAATCGCCGGGGACGTGGACGGCGACGAGCTGGCGCAGGCCGTTGCGGTCGTCCATGTAGCGGCAGATGAACCCTTCCATCAGATAGGTGCTGTACGCGATCGGCTCGCCCGCCTGGGCGATAAGCTGGCGCGCATGGGTCTTGCGCACTTGGCTGACGCTGGCCTCCAGCGCCGCGAGATCGCGGTCCGACAGTTGCTCGCGGCGACGGTTGCGGAGGAAATCGGCGAAGATCATGGGTGGACAACGCCTGGACGGCCGATCGGCTTCATCCCGTCGAGCATGGCGGACCCTTCGCGCCTGCCGTTCGTATAGCCGGTTCCATAAATCAGGAGACGATCATGACCGATGCGCGAAAGCTGAAGGACCATCTGTGGGATCGGATGGCCGACAGCCCCTTCATGATGCTGGGCCTGACGGGCAGCGGACAGCACAGCGAGCCGCTCACCGTCCAATTGGACGAGGACCAGGTGGACAGGCTGTGGTTCTTCATCGGCAAGGACAACCGCCTGGCCGGCGGCGGCGCTGCGATGGGGCAGTTCGTTTCCAAGGGGCACGACTTCTTCGCCTGCTTCGCGGGCCAAGCGCGCATCGACAATGATCCCGCGATGATCGACAAGCTGTGGTCGACCACGGTCGAAGCCTGGTTCCCCGGCGGCAAGTCGGACCCCAATCTGGCCCTGTTGCGCTTCGACATCGACGAGGCGGAATTGTGGGAGGCGGACGTGTCCCTGACCGGCAAGCTGAAGATGCTGTTCGGCGGCAAGATCCGCCCGGCCGAGGAAGGCAGCCACGCCAGGGTGGAGACGACGGCGAAGTGACCCGCCAGTCCGGCGGCGCGCCGGCGGATCGAAACGGACGTGCGTTTCGATCCGTCCCCGTGTAGGAGGCGTGGTGCGGGCCCCGACCCGCCCCTAGGCTGTATCGACATTCAGCCCTGGCGGCCTGCAAATGGTTGAAGCGAGTCACGTGCCTCGCTTCAATCCCGTGCTTCCGGTGCTCACCTACTTTGAGTAGGCTGCGCGCCGGGTCACGGAAAACCACCATTTTCGGCTCGCCATCTTCTGAATGTCGATACAGCCTGAAGGCCTTTTCGCAGGGATGACGACGCTGATGGAACACAGGTCCGTGGATGCTGTGCTGCTGGACATGGACGGCACGATCCTGAATTCGATCAAGGCGGCGGAACGCGTCTGGGGTGAATGGGCGCTGCGCCATGGGCTGGATGTCGACGCCTTCCTGCCGACCGTCCATGGCGTTCAGTCGGTGGAGACGATCAGGCGGCTGGGGCTGCCCGGCGTCGATCCGGTGGCGGAGGCGGCGCTCGTCACCCAGGCGGAGATCGACGCGGTCGAGGGGATAGAGGCCATTGAGGGCGCGGCGGCGTTCCTGGCCGCGCTGGCCGATTGCCGCTGGGCCGTCGTCACCTCCGCCCCGCGCCGGCTTGCCCAGCGCCGCATCCGGGCGGCGGGCCTGCCCGCACCGCCGCTGCTGATCGCGGCGGAGGATGTGGAACGCGGCAAGCCCGCGCCGGACTGCTTCCATCTGGCGGCCGAGCGCCTGGGGACGAGGGCGGACCGTTGCCTGGTGATCGAGGATTCGGTCGCCGGCATCATGGCGGCGGAACGCGCCGGCGCGAGCATCCTGGTCGTCGCCGCGACCCACCACCGGCCGATGGAGACGCGCCATCCCGTCATCATCGACTATCGCGGCCTGGGCGCGACGCCGGATTCCGGCGGGGCCGTGCGCATCGGGCCGATGGGCTGAGACCGTGACGATTTCCCTCGCGCCGCCCTGCCTTTGCAAGAACGCCATCGCCATTGCGACGAAAATATCCTATATGTTCCGTATCCGACCCTATAAGCGGCGATCATGTCCGACCTGCACAATATGTCACAGCCTGCCAGTGCCATCGGTCCCACAGCGCGCGCCGCTTCCGGCCCGACGCTGGTGGAGCGCGCCTATGAGCATCTTCTCTCCATGCTGATGACGGTGAAGATCGCGCCGGGCGAACGCATCCCCATCGATACCGTGGCGCGGCAGCTCGGCATTTCGCAGACCCCGATTCGCGAGGCGCTGAGCCAGTTGGAGGCGGAGAAGCTGGTCTACAAGACCACCAATGTCGGCTACCGCGCCAGCCCGCAGATGACGCCGGAGGAGGTGCATGACCTCTACACGCTGCGCCTGCTGATCGAACCCTATGCCGCCGCCCGCGCCGCCGAGCAGATGGACGACGAGACGCTCTCCATCCTCCAGTCGATCCAGGCGGACATGGACGCGGTCGTCGAGCGCGACGAGCAGGCCTATGCCCGCTTCGCGGAGGCGGACGCGCTGCTCCATCGGCTGATCGCCAAGGGCAGCGGCAACCGCCTGATCGAGGAGACGATCGAGCGGCTGCACGCGCATCTCCAGATCTTCCGATCGCTCTACCAGAACAGCGCCCAGCCCAATGCGCCCGAAGTGGCGGCGCGGGAGCATCAGGCGATCATCGCCGCCCTGCTGGCGCACGATCCCGTCGCGGCGGAGCAGTCGGTGCGCGACCATCTGACCTGTTCTCAGCAGCGGATGGACCGGGCGAACGGCACCTCGCCCCGCTGACGGCCATGGCCGCCTGAAGCGCGAACCCGCCGGCCGGGGACGGGCGGGCCATGGCGGTCGCGTCCTTGGCACCGGCTTTCGGAATGATGCGCGGCGCGGGCCGCCCGACCGTTCGACAAGGTGGGAAAGGCCCTTGACGCGCCTGCGGCAACCACTTACCACGGGCTTACCAGATCATATAGGATATGAAATAGGTCTGGAGAGGATGGATATGCGGTCAGCCATGAAAGCCGGTTTTTCACTTGTCAGCCTGACGGTCGCGATGCTCGCCGGACTTCCGGCGACGGCGATGGCCGAAACCAGGGTGCTGCGCGACTTCACGCTGATCGACGGCACCGGAAAGGCGCCCGCGGCGAACCAGGCGCTGGTCATGACGGACGGGCGGATCAAATGGGTCGGGCCGGTCGCGAAGCTCAAGGCGCCGGCGGGCGCGAAGGTCGAAAGGCTGAAGGGCAAATATCTGATGCCCGGCCTGATCGACAGCCATGTCCATCTGGGGCTGGTCGACGGCATCACCCAGAACCTGCAATATCAGACGCCGGAAAATATCGAGAAGCAGCTCCGCACCTACGCCGCCTACGGCGTCACCACCGTCCAGACGCTGGGGACGGAAAAGGACATGATCTTCCCGATCCAGCAGCGGCGCAAGGGCCGCGCGGCGATGTCGCGGGTCTATACCGTGGGGCAGGGCGTGGTCTTCAAGGGCAGCTATGGCGGTGTCGCCGGCCTCGACCAGTCGGTCGCCACGCCCGAAGAGGCGCGGGCGATGGTGGACAGGGAGGCGGCCAAGGGCGCCGACCTCATCAAGCTGTGGGTCGACGACGAATTCGGCATGCTGGAGGAACGCATGCCGCCCCCGATCAGCAGCGCCGTGATCGACCAGGCGCACAAGGACGGGAAGAAGGCGGTCGCGCATATCTTCTATTATTCCAACGCCGCCGAACTGACGCGGGAAGGCGTGGACGCCTTCGCCCATTCCGTGCGCGACCGCGCCGTTGACGACGCGCTGCTGGGCCAGATGAAGGCCAGGAGCGTGTGGCAGATGGCCGCGACGCTGAGCCGCGAGGCGTCCTTCACCTACAAGACGCTGCCCTTCCTGGACGATCCCTTCTTCGCGCGGGGGGTGACGCCCGCCGTGCTGAAGGAACTGGCCAGTCCGGAGCGGGCGGCGAAGCTGGGCGCGGCGCCCAATTTCCCCAAATATGCGCCCACCCTGCAATATGCGATGGACAATTTCGCGGCGGAGGCGAAGGCGGGCATCCGATATGGCATGGGCACGGACAGCGGCCCGACGGCGCGCTTCCCCGGCTATTTCGCGCATTGGGAACTGGAACTGATGGTGAAGGCCGGTGTGACGCCGATGCAGGCGATCACCGCGGCGACCAGCGCCAATGCGGAATTCATGGGGGCCAGGGACATCGGCACGGTCGCGCCGGGCAAATGGGCCGACCTGCTGGTGCTGGACCGCGATCCCACGGCGGACATCCGCAACACCCGCGCCATCGACGCCGTCTATATCGCCGGCAACAAGGTGCCGACCATCTGGCAGACCTGCACCGGCCGCGCCGCCGATGCCTGCGGACCCCGCCCGTGACCGGCGAGGCAAGCGTCGCGGAACCGCGCGCCGCCGCCGCCGGAGCCGGCGCGGCGCGCCCGACGCGGGCGCGCCATGTCGTCCTGTGGCTGACGGTGCTGGCCTATCTCATCACCTATATGGACCGCGTCGTGATCGCCACGGCGGCCCCGGTGATCGAGAAGGAATATGGCTTCTCGCCCGTGACGATGGGCTGGATCTTCGCGTCCTTCTCCATCGCCTATGCGCTGTTCCAGATACCCGGCGGCTGGCTGGGCGACAGGTTCGGGCCGCGCCGGGCGCTGACGGGCGTGGTGCTCTGGTGGTCGACCTTCACCGCCGCCACGGCGCTGACCTGGTCGGCCGGGTCGATGATGGTGTGCCGCTTCCTCTTCGGCATGGGGGAGGCGGGGGCATTTCCCATCGCCACCCGGTCCTTGTCGCGCTGGATGCTGCCGTCGGAACGCGGCTGGGCGCAGGGCGTCACCCATGCGGGAGCGCGGCTGGGCGGGGCGGTGACGCCGGTGTTCGTCGCGCTGCTGATCGTCCAGTTCGGCTGGCGCATGCCCTTCATGGCCTTCGCGCTGATCGGCATCGGCTGGGCGGCCCTGTGGTTTTGGTACTATCGCGACACGCCGCGCGAGCATCCGGCGGTCAACGGCGCCGAACTGGCGATGATCGAGGGCGCGCTGGGCGCGGGCCGGGCGCGGGTGAGCGTGCCGTGGCGGCACCTGCTGGCCAATTCGCAGCTCTGGGTGCTGTCGGCCATGTATTTCTGCTACGCCTATTGCATCAACATCTTCCTGACCTGGTTCCCCAAATATCTGCACGATGCGCGGGGGTTCGACATCGCGTTGATGGGCCTGTTCGCCAGCCTGCCGCTGATGGCGGGGGTGGTGGGCGACCTGATGGGCGGATGGGCGTCGGACCTGCTGGTGAAGCGCGGCGCGGGGCTGAAGATGGCGCGCCGCTCGGTCGCCGTGGTCGGCTTCCTGACGGCGGCCGCGATGATCCCGCTGGCCGCCGCCATGGACGGGCATGTGGCCAGCATCCTGTGCTTCTGCATCGCGCTGTTCGGGCTGGAGCTGACGGTCGGCGTGTCCTGGGCTGTGACGCTCGACATCGGCGGCGAATATGCGGGGTCGGTGTCGGCGGTCATGAACACGCTGGGCAACAGCGGCGCGGCGGTCGCGGCGGCGGTCACCGGCTATATCGTCAGCATGAGCGGCTGGTTCGCCGCCTTTGCGGTTCTTTCCGTCCTCTGCCTGATCGCGGCGGCGCTGTTCCTGCGCATCGACGCCTCGCGCAGGCTGGAAGACGGGCAGGGGGCGCGGGCCCCGGAAGAAATCTGAACATCGCGCGCATGGCGCGCACGACAGGAGGTTGCTTAGGTGAAGACTTGGATATTCGCTGCGGGCATCGGCGCGGTGATCGCCGGCGCGGCGGTCGCCGCCCCCGCGCCGAAGGGAAATGCCGCGCATGGGCAGCAGCTTTTCGCGCGCTGCGCCGCCTGCCACAAGGTCGGGCCGAACCCGGCGCGCGCCATGGGGCCGTCGCTGAACGGCGTCGTCGGCCGGGCGGCGGGCAGCCAAGGCGGCTATGGCTATTCGCCCGCGATGAAGGCGTCGGGCATCAAATGGGACGAGACCAGCATCGACAAGCTGCTGCAAGGCCCGTCGAAGCTGGTCCCCGGCACGAAGATGATCTTCCCCGGCATGGCCGCCGCGCAGGATCGCGCCGACATCATCGCCTATCTGAAACAATTTGGCGCGGATGGTAGGAAGAAGTGAGCGACGTCCATACCGCCTTCGGCGCGCTGCGCCTGCCCCGTTCCGTCCTGTTCGGGCGCGGGCAGCGCCACGCGCTCGGCTCCGCCGCCGGCAAGCTGGGCAGCCGCGCCCTGCTCTGCACCGATGAGCGGCAGGCCGCCCAGCCCGAATTCCACGCCATGGTCGCGGACCTGAAAGCCCATGGGCTGGAGGTCCGGGTCTTCGACCGGACGATCCCCGACCTGCCGATCGGATCGATCAATGCCTGCGTCGACGAAGTGCGCGGCTTCGCCCCCGATCTGGTCGTCGGCATCGGCGGCGGCAGTTCGATGGACATGGCCAAGGTCGTCGCCGTGCTGCTGACCCATGGCGGCGACATCCGGTCCTATTATGGCGAATTCGCCGTGCCCGGCCCGGTCATGCCGCTGATCGCCATGCCGACGACGGCGGGCACCGGATCGGAAGTGACGCCGGTCGCGGTGGTGTCCGACGACGAGCGCGGGGTGAAGGTCGGCATCGCCAGCCCGCATCTGATCCCGCTGGTCGCGATCTGCGATCCGGAACTGACCGCCACCTGCCCGCCCGCCCTGACCGCCTGTTCCGGCGCCGACGCGCTGACCCATGCGGTGGAGGCCTATACGACGCTGGCGCGCCCGGCCGACCCGATGCTGACGCAGGATCATGTGTTCGTGGGCAAGAACCTGTTGTCGGACCATTTCGCCCGGCTGGCGGTCGACAACATCTTCCGCTTCCTGGAGCGGGCCTATCGCGACGGCGGCGACATGGAGGCGCGCGAGGGGCTGATGCTGGCGGCGCTGGCGGCGGGCTGCGCCTTCGGCACGGCGGGCACGGCGGCGGCGCATGCGCTGCAATATCCGGTCGGCAACCTGACGCACACCGCGCATGGCGACGGGGTGGCGACGCTGCTGCCCTATGTCATGCAGTTCAACCGTCCCTTCTGCGCCCCGGCCTTCGCCGAACTGGCGCGGACGGTGGGACTGCCCGACGCGGCGGAGGAGGACATGTCTCAGGCGTTCATCGATGCCGTCGCCGACCTGCTGGGCAGCGTCGACATCCCCCGCTCCCTGGCGGCGCTGGGGCTGAAGGCGGAGCAGCAGGACTTCGTGGCGGAAAACGCCCTGAACGCCGCCAGGCTGGTCAAGAACAATCCCCGTCCCCTCGATCTCCCGGCGATGCAGAGCATCACCCGCGCCGCCTTTGCCGGCGAGCGGGCGGCGCTCAAGTCAGCCTGACTTCTCGAACAAGGTTTCCCATGACGACGCAAAGCTATAGCTGCACGACGACCGACGGCCATGCCGGCCCCTTCGCCATTCCGACCGACCTGCTGATCGGGGAGGCGTGGGTGCCCGCCGCCAGCGGCAGGCGCATCGACATCCTCAACCCCGCGACGGAGACGGTGCTGACCTCCGTCGCCGACGCCAGTCCGGCCGAGGGCATCGCCGCCGTGGACGCCGCCGCCGCGGCCGCCGCGGACTGGGCCGCGACCCCGCCGCGCAGGCGCGCCGACATATTGCTCGCCTGCTTCCATGCGATGATGGCGGAGCAGGAATGGCTGGCGCAGCTCATATCGCTGGAAAATGGCAAGGCGCTGCCCGATGCGCGGGGGGAGGTGGCCTATGCCGCCGAATTCTTCCGCTGGTATGCGGAGGAAGCGGTGCGCATCAACGGGGAACTGGCCGTCTCGCCGTCCGGCGCCAACCGCATCATGGTGCAATATCAGCCCATCGGCATCGCCCTGCTGATCACGCCCTGGAACTTCCCGGCGGCGATGGCGACGCGCAAGATCGCCCCGGCGCTGGCGGCGGGCTGCACCTGCATCCTGAAACCGGCCGAGGAAACGCCGCTGACGGCGCTCGCCGTGGCGGAGATCATGCGCCGGGCGGGCGTGCCGGCGGGCGTGGTCAATGTCGTCAACAGCAGCGATCCGGGCCCGCTGTGCAGCGGCATCCTGCACGACCCGCGCGTGCGCAAGCTGTCCTTCACCGGATCGACCGAGGTCGGCCGCATCCTGTTGCGCCAGGCGGCGGACCAGGTCATCAGCTCGTCCATGGAACTGGGCGGCAACGCGCCGTTCCTGGTGCTGGACGATGCCGACATCGACGAGGCGATCGAGGGCGCGATGGTCGCCAAGATGCGCAATGCGGGGGAGGCGTGCACGGCGGCCAACCGCTTCTACGTCCAGCGCGGCATCCATGACGCCTTCGTCGCGAAGCTGGCGGAGCGCATGGGCGCGATGAAGATGGGCCCCGGCACGGAAAGCGCGACCCAGTGCGGCGCGATGATCAACCGGCAGGCGATCGACAAGATCGAGCATCTGGTGGCGGACGCGGTCGGCCGCGGCGCGGAGGTCAGGCTGGGCGGCAGGACGCCGGAGGGCGCGGGCTTCTTCTACCCGCCCTCGGTGATCGCGAACGTCCAGCCGGGGTCGGAGATATTGACGACGGAGGTGTTCGGCCCGGTCGCGGCGGTGATCCCGTTCGACGATCCGGCGGAGGCGGTGGCGCTGGCCAATGCGACCGAATATGGCCTGGCCGCCTATGTCTATACCGCCGACCTCAAGCGCGGGCTGCAACTGGCGGAGCGGATCGAGGCGGGCATGGTGGCGGTCAATCGCGGCCTGGTGTCGGACGCCGCCGCGCCCTTCGGCGGCGTCAAGCAGAGCGGCCTGGGGCGCGAGGGCGGGCATCACGGCCTGCTGGAATATTGCGAAGCCAAATATATCGCGGTGAGCTGGTAAGCCGCAGCCGGGAAAGAGAGAGGGAAGGGGCCTAAAGCGCGATGTTGAAGATGACCCGACGCAGGCTGTTGGGCGGGACGGTCGCCGTCGCCGCGACCATCGGCACGGCCCCGGTGCGGCGCGCCATGGCGCAGGAACAGCCCGGCGGGCCGGACACCGAATGGCGCCATTATGCGGCCGACCAGGCCAATACGCGCTACTCGCCGCTCGACCAGATCAACGCCGACAATTTCAGCGACCTTCAGGTCGCGTGGAGTTTCAAGACCGACATATTGGGGGCGCGCAAGGAATATCAGTTCGAACCGACGCCGTTGCTGGTCAAGGGGCGGCTGTTCCTGACCGCCGGGTCGCGGCGCGACTGCGTGGCCGTCGACGCGGCGACCGGCGAACTGCTCTGGATGTTCCGCAAGGATGAGGGGCAGCGCGCGCTCAATTCGCCGCGCCAGCTTTCGGGCCATGGCTGTTCCTACTGGACCGACGGCAAGCAGGAACGCATCCTGTTCGTGACCATCGGCTATCAGCTTGTGTCGCTGGACGCGGCGACCGGCATTCCCGATCCGGCCTTCGGCGTGAACGGCGTGGTCGACCTGAAAAAGGATTTCGACCAGGAACTGGACCCGGAAACCGCCGATGTCGGGCTGCACGCGACGCCGCTCGTCGCCCGCGACACGGTGGTGGTGGGCGCGGCGCATACGGCGGGCGACGTGCCGGCGGTGCGCAAGAATGTGAAGGGCTATGTGCGCGGCTTCGACGTGCGCACCGGCAAGCGCAAGTGGATATTCCACACCATCCCCAAAAAGGGCGAATATGGCTATGACAGCTGGCTGAACGGCGATGCCGACGAAGCCGGCAATGGCGGCGTCTGGGCGGAAATGTCCGCCGACGAGGAACTGGGGCTGGTCTATGTGCCGGTGGAACTGCCCACCGGCGACGAGATGGGCATGTTCCGCCGCGGCAATGCGCTGTTCGGGGAATCGCTGGTCGCGCTGGACCTGGAGACGGGCGTGCGGCGCTGGCATTACCAGCTTGTCCATCATGGCCTGTGGGACCGCGATATTCCCTGCGCGCCGATCCTGTGCGACATTCCGGTGAACGGCAGGACGGTGAAGGCGCTGGCCCAGCCGACCAAGCAATGCTTCCTCTATGTGCTGGACCGCACCAACGGCCAGCCGATCTGGCCCATTGTCGAGCGGCCGGTGGAGGCGGGCGACGTGCCGGGCGAATGGTATGCCAAGACCCAGCCCTTTCCGACCAAGCCGCCCGCCTATGACGTGCAGGGCATCGGCATGGACGACCTCATCGACTTCACGCCGGAACTGCGCAAGCAGGCGGTGGAGCTGGTGAAGCAGTACAAGATCGGGCCGCTCTACACGCCGCCCGTGGTCAGCAAGCCCGGCCGCTGGGGCACCATCTCCGTTCCGGGCATCCAGGGCGGCACCAACTGGCCGGGCGGCTGCTACGACCCGGAAAGCCATACCGTCTTCGTCTATTCGAAGACCCAGCCGTCGGTGATCGGCATCATCCCGAACGACGACCCCAGCGTCTCCGAATTTCCGCATGTGCACGGCATTGCCGGGTCCGAAGTGCGGCCGCAGGTGGCGATGGGCGCGGCGGCGCCGACGCCCTTCATGCGGCCCCCGGCGGCGAAGCCCGGCTCCGGCCCGCCGCCCGGCTTCCTGACCGTGCAGGGCCTGCCGCTGCTCAAGCCCCCCTATGGCCGCATCACCGCCATCGACCTCAGCAAGGGCGACCTCAAATGGCAGGTCGCCCATGGCGAGACGCCGGACAATGTCCGCAACCATCCGGCGCTCAAGGGACTGAAGATTCCCCGCACCGGCCGGGCGGGGAATCTGGGGCCGCTCTGCACCAAGAGCCTGGTGATCTGCGGCGAGGCGGGCTTCTACACCAATGAATATGGCATCAGGGGCGCGATGCTGCGCGCCTATGACAAGGCCACGGGCGAGGAGAAGGGCGCGGTCTACATGCCCGCGCCGCAGAGCGGATCGCCCATGACCTATATGCTGAACAACCGCCAATATATCGTCGTCGCCATCGGCGGCGGCAATTACAGCGCCGAACTGGTGGCGTTCCGACTTCCCGGAGTGGCTTAATGGCAGGAGTGGCTTGATGGGCAAGGTGACGCGGGGATATTGGCTGGCGGGCGCGCTGCTGCTGGCGGGCGGGGCGGTCGTGACGCGCGCGCAGGCGCCGGAACGCCACGTCTGGACCGGGGTCTACACCAAGGATCAGGCGGAGCGCGGCAAGGCCGCCTATGCGGAAAATTGCGCCGCCTGTCATGGCGACACGCTGGCCGGGATCGACGTCGCGCCCGCGCTGGTCGGGCCGACATTCCTCAACAACTGGAACAACACCTCGGCGGGCGACCTGTTCGCGCGCATCCAGACGACCATGCCGCTCAACGCGCCGGGCAGCCTGGGCGGGCGGAAGGTCGCGGACATCGAAGCCTATATGTTCGAAGCCAACGGCTTTCCCGCCGGCGACCTGGCGCTGCCGCCCAATGCGGCGCTGATGCCCAATGTCAGGATCGTGGCGCAAAGGCCCGAACCGGCCAAGGCGGGGCCGGAATGCAAATGCGGTAAATAAGGGGCGGGGCGGCGGAACCGCCCCCCCCCCCCCGTTCCGCGTCAGGCGCCGGTCCAGTCCGGCAGCTTCTTCGTGCGCGCCAGGAAATCGGCCACGCCCCGCCGGAAATCGGCGCTGCCATAGACCTGCGCAATCAGATCCTCGACATCGGGCAAGGCGCCGAAGGTCATGCGCCGGATCGTCTCCTTGGTGGCGCGGGTGGTGAGCGGCGCGTTTTCGGCGGCGCGCCGGGCCAGCGCGTCGGCCTCCGCATCCAGCGTCTCGCGCTCCACGATCCGCAGCAGGAAGCCGCTGGCGAGCAGTTCCTCGGCCGTCAGCATCTCGCCCAGCAGCACCATGCGCTTCGCCCGTTGCAGGCCCACCGCCGCGCCGATCCGCGCCACGCTGGCGGCCGACAGGCAATTGCCGATGGTGCGACCGATCGGCGATCCGAAGCGCGCGTCCCGCGTCGCGATGCGGAAATCGCAGGCGGAGGAGATGTTGATGCCGCCGCCCACGGCCCACCCCTCCACCACCGCGATGGTGGTGCAGGGTATGGCGTCGAGAGCGCCCATGCATTCGTCGATGTCGCGTTCATAATCGACGCCTTGCCGGCCGCTTTCATAATCCGCGAATTTGGAGATGTCGGTGCCGGATATGAACGCCTTGCCGCCGACGCCGCGGAACACGGCGACGCGGATGGAGCGGTCGGCCGCTATGTCCCGCGCCGCATCGCGCAGGTCGTGCCACATCGCGCCGGTCAGCGCATTGTGGGCGGCCGGGTTGTCGAAGCGGATATGGGCCTGGTCGCCCCGCTTCTCGTAAATAAGGCGCGCCTCGCTCATTTCGCCGCTTCCCGCTGCGGGGCGAGCAGGCCCCTTTCCGCCAGTTCCCGCCGGATCAGCTCGCCATGCTCGTCGAGCAGCGGCGGGGGCAGGCGGACCTCCTGCGGCGTGCCGCGCATCTTGACCGGGAAGCCGAGCGCCTTGAACTCGCCCTCCACCGGATGGGGCACCTGCATCACCATGTCGCGGGCGACGGCCTGCTCGCTGCCGACCGCCTCGCCATAGTCCAGGATCGGCGCGGCGGGGACGCCCGCCGCCAGCAGGGCGTCGATCCATTCCTCCCGCGTGCGGGTGAGGAAGGTCGGCGCCAGATCCTCGATCAGGGCGATGCGGTTCGTCACGCGGGCGGCGTTGGTGGAATAGCGCGGATCGTCCTGAAGCTCCGGCCGGCCGAGCACTTGCAGGAAGGTCAGCCAGAGGCCCTGATTCGCCGCGCCGATGACGAACCAGCCGTCCGACGCCTGCACCGCCTGATAGGGGGCGGACATGCGGTTGGCCGATCCGATGGGCGTGGGCGACTTGCCCGTGCCCCAAAGCTCGGTCGTTTCCCAGATCGAGAGGCCCAGCGCCGCTTCCAGCAGCGATGCGTCGATATATTGGCCCTGCCCGCTCTTTTCCCGGCCGATGATGGCGGAAAGAATGGCGTAGGCCGAAAACAGGCCCGCGCCCAGGTCGGCCACGGCGATGCTGTTCTTCGCCGGTTCCATGCCGGGAAAGCCGTTGGAGCTCAAAATGCCCGACATGGCCTGCGCGATCAGGTCGAAGCCGGGGCGCTGTGCCCAAGGGCCGGTCTGGCCGAAGCCGGAAATGCTGGCATAGACGAGGCGCGGATTGATCGCGGCCAGGGTGTCATAGTCGATGCCCAGCCGCGCCGCGACGCCGGGGCGGGCATTTTCCACCAGCACGTCGGCGCTCTTGACCAGCGCATAGAGCACTTCGCGATCGGCGTCGTCCTTCAGGTTGAGGGCGATGCTGCGCTTGTTGCGGTTGAGCGCCAGGAAGCCGGGGCTGTCCTCCCCCTTCAGGCGGAATCCCATGGAGTGGCGCGTCGAATCGCCCGTCTTTGGCGGTTCGATCTTGATGACGTCCGCGCCCATGTCGCCCAGCAGCATGCAGCAGAACGGGCCTGCCATGACCTGAGAAATGTCGAGTACCCTTATGCCGGCCAACGGCAGCGTCGCCATATTCCTTCTCCCACACGCGCCGTTCCGAAAGGCGCAGATTTTCCCGTGCAGATCATATTGTATATGATTTAACCCTCTGCTAGCATTACTAAGACAAAAGAACAACCGGGCTTGTCGGCCAAAGGTCAACCCCCGCCTTCAGGAGAGGCATGTCGTTGAAAATCGCATCTTCGTTCCGCCGGTCCATCGCATTGGCCTCCATGATTTCCGTTGCCGCCAGCGCCCTGGGCGGCGCGGCCGGGGCGGCGCCGTCCGCCGACGCCGACTGGGCCGCCTATGGCCGCGATCCCGGCGGCGCGCGCCATTCGCCGCTCAGGCAGATCACCACCGCCAACGTATCCACGCTGCGGCAGGCCTGGGTATATCATATGCGCCCGCCCGGCGTGACAGCGGATACGGGGCCGATGCCCGACGGCATGCGCGCCAAGTTCGCCACGGGGTTTTCGGCGTCGGAAGCGACCCCGTTGGTGGTCGACGGCGTCATGTATCTCGCCACGCCCTATAATCGCGTCGTCGCGCTGGACGCCGCGACGGGGAAGGAACGCTGGGCCTATACGCTGGCGAACAAGGACCAGCCCTCGACCCGCGGCGTCGCCTATTGGCCCGGAGCCAGGGGGAACGGGGCGCGCATCTTCTTCGGCACGCGGTCGGGCAAGCTGATCGCGCTCGACGCCGCGACCGGCCAGCCCGCCGCCGCCTTCGGGGAGGCGGGAATCGTCAACATGAAGACGCCCGAGGTGATGAACGGCCTGCGCGCCGCGCCGCTGGGCATGAGCAGCCCGCCCGCCATCTACAAGGATCTGGTCATCACCGGATCGCGGGTGCAGGAAATGCCGGTCAAGGGCGCGGCGGGCGACGTGCGCGCCTGGGACGCGCGCACCGGCAAGCTGGTCTGGACCTTCCACACCATCCCGCAGGCGGGGGAGAAGGGGTCGGAGACCTGGGAGGGGGACAGCGCGAAGGCGCGGTCGGGCACCAATGTCTGGACCTTCGTGCAGGTCGATGAAAAGCGCGGCATCGCCTATCTGCCCGTCGGCGCGCCGACCTTCGACAGGTGGGGCGCGGACCGCAAGGGCGCCAATCTCTATTCCAACTCCGTGGTCGCGGTGGACGCGGCGACCGGCAAATATCTCTGGCATTTCCAGACCGTGCACCACGACATCTGGGATCTCGACCTGCCGACGCTGACGCTGGTCGACATCAAACGCGGCGGGCGGGTCACGCCGGCGCTGGTGGCGATGAACAAGACGGCGATCATGTTCATCCTGGACCGCGTGACCGGCAAGCCGCTGTTCGACGTGCGCGAAGTGCCGGTGCCGACGGAGACCGACGTGCCGGGCGAGCAGCCCTGGCCGACCCAGCCCATGCCCGTCGCGCCGCCGCCGCTGACCCGCCTGTCCTACGATGCCGACGACATATTGGACGTCACGCCGGAGCTGAAGGCCCGGTGCGAGGCGCTGGTCAAGAAGCTGAACATCACCCCCAGCAAGCCGTTCCAGCCGCTGCGCGCCGACAGCGCGATCAACTTCTTCCCCGGCAGCCTGGGCGGCGCGGACTGGGGCGGGGGCGCGTTCGACCCCGATCTGGGGCTTTACGTCATCAACCTCAACGAACTCGCCAGCCCCCAGCAGTTGGAGCAGCAGCCCGACGGAAGCTGGGGCATGAAGGGCGGCTACGCCTATTTCGCGGACATGGAGACCGGCTTCCCCTGTCACAAGCCGCCATGGGGCGAGCTGGTGGCCGTGGATGTCGTCAAGGGCGCGGTGGCGTGGCGCCGCCCCCTGGGCGACACCGGCCATCCCGCGCTCAAGGATGCGGGCATCACCAGCGCGGGCGGGCCGTTCACGACATCGGGCGGGCTGACCTTCATCGGCGCGACCAAGGACCAGCGCTTCCGCGCCTTCGAAACGAAGACGGGCAAGCTGCTCTGGACGGCGGAACTGCCCGGTTCCAGCTATGGGACGCCGATGACCTATGCCGCGGGGAAACGGCAGATGGTCGCCGTCGTGGCGACGGGGGGCTTCGCCTTTTCACCGGCCACCAGCGACGCGGTGGTGGCCTATGCGCTTCCTTGAGGACATGACATGCATAAAGTCGGATTGACGATCATGGCCCTTGCCCTGCCCCTGATCGGGGCGGGGGCGATGGCCCAGCAGGCGCCCGCCACCGTAGCCGCGGCGACCCCGCCGCCCGGCCCCGGCCTGGACCTGATCAATGAACGCTGCGGCTTCTGCCACACGACCGGGCAGGTGTTCCAGAAGCGGCGGAGCGAGGCGGAATGGGCGGCGACCGTGCAGGGCATGGCCGATCGCGGGGCGGAGGTCTCGCCGGAGGAGATCAAGACGATCACCGCCTATCTGGCGAAAAACTATGCCCCCGCCCCTGGCGCCGCGCCGAGCGCGGGCGGCCGTTAAACGCGCTTCGGCTCAAGCGGGCGGCGCGTGGCCGCCCGCTGCCCTTCATTGACCCCTGGCGTAGAGCGGCAGCATCCCCTTCACCTTGCTGCGCAGGCGATAGATGCTGGTGCTGCCGGTGATGTAGACCATGTGCCCATCCTCCGCGAAGGCCAGGTTGGCCGCCGTTTCGGGCAGCCTGATCTGCCCCAGCACCTTGCCCTGCGGCGTGATGATGCGGATGCCGCCCGGCCCCGTCGTCCAGATATTGCCCGCGCTGTCGACCTTCAGCCCGTCCGGCCCGCCGCGACCGCCGGGGAAGCGGATCAGCTCGCGCGGGGCGGACAGGCCGCCGTCCGGGCGCACGTCATAGGCGCGGATATACATGTCCGGCCCGTAATTGCCGACATAGAGGGTCTTGAAATCGGGCGAGAAGCCGATGCCGTTGGGCAGCGTCATGTCGGTGATGACCGGCGTCAGCCGGCCGTCGGCATAGCGGAACACGGCGTTATAGGGCAGTTCCTTGGCCGGGTCCTTGTCCATGCCGTTGAACAGGCCGAAGGGCGGATCGGTGAACCACAGCGCCCCGCTCTTGTCATAGACCAGGTCGTTGGGGCTGTTCAGCCGCTTGCCCTGATAGTCCGACAGAAAGGGTTGCAGGCTGCCGTCCTTGCCGACCCTGACGATGCGGCGCGCGCCCATCTGCGTCATCAGCACCGTGCCGTCGGGGGCGGGGGCCATGCCGTTGGAACCGATGCTGGCGCCCGCCGGGGGATTGGGCAGGCCGCCCGAATTGGCGAGCAGTTCCTCGACCTTCCCGTCCGGGGTGACGGCCCGCATCTTGTCCCCGGTCACGTCGGAGAACCAGAGCCGGCCCTCATGCCAGAGCGGCCCCTCCGTAAAGCCGAAGCCGGTCGCCACCCGCTCGATCGGCGTGTCGGGCGCGATGATCGCATCGAACGCCGGGTCCAGCCGTTCGAAGGAGGGCGCGGCCGCCGCTGCGGCGGGCGCCTGCGCCAGCGACGGCGCGGTCAGGGGGCAGAGCGCCGCGGCGAGCAGGGCGGCGCGAAGGCGGGAGGACATGGGCTTGGTTCCTTCTTGGATGATGGAAAGGGGGGAGGCGAGAGGACCGGCGCGACGCTATCGGCGCGGTCGCAGGCGCGCCTCGGCTTCGGCGCGGTAGCGGGCCTTCGCCGCCAGATCGCGCGCCACGCCGATCACCATGAGTTCGAGCGGCTGGCCGCCCGTCTGGCGGATCGCCCGCGCCTCGCCCAGGTCGACGGGCACGGCGTCGCCCGCCCTGATGGGCGCGGTCTCCCCGCCCAGCGTCACCTCGCCCGTGCCGGAGATCGCATAATAGACCTCGCTCATGTCCGCCTGCGTCCGGCGGCCCAGCGTCGCGCCGGCGGGCAGAAGGATATGGTCGACATAGGACCAGGGCGTGGAGAACACCGCGGGCCCCAGGGCGCGGCGATAGAGAACGGCCCCGGTCGCGTCGGGCAGCGCTGCCGCCGCCGGCTTCAGCAGGGCGCGGTCCAGCCGCATGCTGATGAACTGCGGCACGGGATCGAGCGTCGCGCCGGTGCGCGGGTCGCCCAGATCGAAATTGTCGTAGCTCTTGGTCATGCCGACATTGACGTTCAGCCATTGCAGCGGCCGGTCGGTCGGATTGTAGATGCCATGGGCATGCCCCATGCGGTCGGGCACGCCGGCCGGCCCGGCCAGGCGAGAGGTGCGCCCGTCGATGGTGAATTCCGCCTCCCCGTCGAGGATGACGAACATCTCCTCGCAATCATTGTGGAAATGCTGGCCGATGCCGCTTTTCGGCGCGATCGTCCCGCGATGGACGAAGATGAGGTTGGTGCTGAGCGCAGCGGCGCCCAGCAGCGGCCCGAACTTCATCGATCCCGCGCCGCCATGGACGCCGTTCGCGACCCGCATGCCGTCCGGATCGGTATGGCCGATGCGTTGCGCCAGCGGCGGCGCGGCCTGCGCGGCGGTTCCGCCAAAGGCCATCAGCGCTGCGACCAGCGCCATGCGCGGCGTGCCCATGCCCATCTTCCCCTCTCCAATGCTTGCTCTTGCCTGCTTATGCGGACATACATCATCTTGTCTCGAATCATATAGTATATTGTTTGGCGCAGAAGCCAAGCGGGAGGGATGTTATGAATGGAGCCGCGCGGTCCAGGGTCAGGCTGGGCCTGATCTTCCTGTTGTTCATCATCAGCGCGATCGCCTTTCTCGATCGCACCAATATTTCCGTCGCTGGCGTGGAGATGCGGAAGGAATATGCCATAGACCAGGTCCAGCTGGGCTGGGTCTTCAGCGCCTTCCTGATCGGCTATGCGCTGTTCCAGGTGCCGGCGGGCTGGCTCGCGGCGCGCTACGGCCCGCGCATCGTGCTGACTGGCGCGCTGCTGTGGTGGGGCGTGTTCACCGCCGCGACGGCGCTCATCCATCCGGAGGGCAGCGCCGCGCTGCTGCTGCTGGCGCTGACCCGCTTCGCGCTCGGCATCGGCGAATCGGTCGTCTATCCATGCGGCAACCAGTTCCTGTCGCGCTGGATACCCGCGCAGGAGAGGGGAAAGGCGAACGGGTGGATCTTCGCCGGGGTGGGGGCCGGGTCGGGCATCACGCCGCCGCTGATCACCGCGATCATCCTGTGGGGCGGCTGGCGCGCATCCTTTTATGTCTGCGCGGTCCTGGGCCTTGCCGCCGCCGCCATCTGGTTCTGGCTGGCGCGGGACCGGCCGCAGGAGCACCCCTCCGTCAACGCGGCCGAACTCGCGCATATTGAGGCGGGCCTGCCCCCAGCCAAAAGGGCGTCGTCCGGACCCATTCCCTGGGGCGCCATATTTTCCAGCCGCAACGTCTGGGGCCTGTTCGTCAGCTATTTCGCCTTCGGCTACGTCATCTGGATCTTCTTCAGCTGGTTCTTCATCTACCTGGCCGAAGCGCGGCACCTGGACGTCAAGTCGAGCGCCGTCTTCTCCATGCTGCCCTTCCTGTGCATGACCTTCGGCTGCCTGCTGGGCGGCGTGATCAACGACCGGGTGTCGGCGCGCCATGGCCTCTATTGGGGACGATCCGGGCTGGGCATCCTGTCCTTCGTCCTCACCGGCCTGTTCCTGGCCGGCGGATCGATGGTCGACAACGCCCCGCTGGCGGTGCTGATCCTGGCGGGCGGAGCAGGCGCGATCTACCTCTCGCAAAGCTCCTTCTGGTCGGTGACGGCGGACATCGCCGGGCCGCATAGCGGCGTCGTGTCCGGCTTCATGAACATGGGGTGCCAGATCGGCGGGGCGCTGACCTCCACCCTGACGCCGATGATCGCCGCGCAGTTCGGCTGGACGGCGGCCTTCATCGCGGGGTCCGCCGTGGTGCTGGCGGGGGTGCTCGCCTGGGCGGTCGTCGACCCGAACCGGCTGCTGGAGCAGCCGGCCGGGGAGGGCGCCCTGGGGCCTATTGGCGGCGCGACAGCCTGACGGTGAAGGGCTTGCGTCCCTCCATGTCGAAGAAGGTGGTGCCGAAGGGCGTGCGACGGACATGGACCATGGCGCCGACCGGCGGCGGCGGCCCGACGGTCGTCATGTCATAGGCGGTGCCGTCTTCCAGCTCCAGCCGGTAATAGCCATGCCGCAACGGGACGGCGGCCTTCAGCCGGCTGTCGAAATCCGTGCGGCTCTTGAGCGCGTCGCGACGGTCCTGATAGCTGTCGCTTTCTGCCGCTGCCGCCGCCGCTCCCGGTGCGGGCGACGCGGGGAGGGGAATCGGGCGGCTGTCCGCCGCCGCGCGGCCCGACCGGCGATCATAGCAGGCCAGGCGTTCCGACGGGTCGTCCAGACGCGCGCAGCCATCTTCCTGCGCATGGGCGACGCATTGCGGAAACAACGCAATCCCGCCGATCACGGCCAGTTTCCAGATGTGCTTCACGCCCTTCTCCTCTTTTCATGTCATAATTTGTTTGACTAATGCCCTAACATCATATCCTATATGATCAATTGCAAGACGCAAAAGTCTGCTCAAGGGGAGGATTGATGGCAATCGTCAAGGCCGCATTCTATCTGTGTTCGCCCGCTCTGCTCATCCTGGGGGCGGCGGCCCAGACATCCGCGCCGTCCCCGTCCCAGGCCCCATCCACGCCGCCCGCCCGGCCGCCCATGGAAAATGCCTGGTCGCCCAAGCGGACGCCGCCGCGCGCCTATGACGCGCCCAATCGTCCCTGGTGGAAGCTGGCGGACATATTGGCCGCGCACAAGGGCGAGAAAAGCTGGACGCACGCCATCGTCCGCAACCGCGACCTGGAGGCGGACTGGCGCCAGATGGCCGCCGGGCAGCGCACCGAACCGCTGATGTACGCCGACAACGCCACCGCCCTCATCGTCTGGGGCGGGCAGCTCCGGGTCAGCATCAAGGGGCAGGAACCCTTCGTCGCGGTCAAGGGCGGGGAGGTCAACATCCCCTTCCGCCTGCCGTTCACGCTGGAAAGCGTGGGCGAGGAGCCGGCGCTGTGGCTGGAGGTGCACGGCGCGGGCGACGTGCCGCTCTATCCCGTCGCGACCAGGCCGGACAAGCCGAAGGACGTGCCCGGCTTCACCTATGTGAAGGCCGCCCTGATGGGTGGGGACGGGCGTTACGGCGCCGCCGACCGGCCCTATCTCGACTATTACAAGGATGTGGTGACGGGCGGGCAAAGGGCTGGCGCCTTCATTGCCGGCGATCATCTGTTCGTGAACAATATTCGCGGCGCCGGCATCCAGACTCCGCCGGCCAGCGACCTGGGCCATTTCCACTTCGGCTATGATGAATTCTGGTTCGTCATGGAAGGCAATATCGATTACCAGATCGAAGGCGTGCCGTTCTTCACCGCGTCGCCTGGCGACGTCGTGACTGCCGCGCAGGGCCGGTGGCACCGGGCCAGCTTCGGCGGGCAACCGGGCCGGATGGCCACGCGCGTCGCGATCAACCCTTATCCCCGCGGCCTGCACAGCTTCCAGCCGCACTGAAGCGCGCTCCCCGGAGCGCATCGCCAAAGCTCGACGATCCAGAGGCTTTCAGCCTCTTCGGAAAACCGCAAGTTCAACCAGAAATCCTATAGTATATGATATGGAAAGGGAGAGAGTCATGTTGGGAGAATATCTGCCTGCACGATTGAACAGCTCGCTGATCGCGATCGCGGCGGCGATGGTGGCCGGCCAGCCCGCGCTGGCGCAGGATAATGCGACCATCGCGCCGCCGCCCCAGGGCAGCCAGTCGGTGGCCGACAGCGACATCATCGTCACCGGCTCCGCCATTCGCGGCGTGGCGCCGGTCGGGTCCAACCTGATTTCGGTGGGCCAGGACACGATCGAGAAGACCGCGCCCGTCAACGTGTCGCAGCTCGTCAACACCGTGCCGTCCATTTCCACGGCCGGCTCGGTCGCGCAGGGCGAGAACGCCTATTCCTATTATTCGCCGCAGATCCACAGCCTTGCGGGATCCTCGTCCAACACGACGCTGGTGATCATGGACGGCCTGCGCCTGCCCGGCGGCGGCACGCAGTTCGCCCAGACCGACCCCAACATCATCCCGGTCAGCGCGATCCAGCGGGTCGAGGTTCTGGCCGACGGCGCGTCGTCCGTCTACGGGTCGGACGCGGTCGCGGGCGTGGTCAACTTCATCACCCGGCGGACGTTCGACGGGTTCGAGGCGAACGCGCAGGCGGGCTTTGCCGACAGCTATCACAACACCAACTTCAACTTCATCTGGGGCAAGAAGTGGGACACGGGCGGCGTCTATGTCGCGGGTTCCTATTCGGACCAGTCGGAACTGAAGAACAGGGATCGCCGCTTTTCCAGCCTGGGCGACTATCGCCCGGTCGGCGGCACCAACACCAACAGCTATCAGTGCAGCCCCGCGACGATCATCGCGCCGGGGGTCAGCGGCGTCTTCCTTTCGCCCGGCGCGACGACGACCGTCCCCAATATCCAGGCGAACGCGCCCTGCAACAATTCGGTCTACGCCAATCTCCTGCCCTCGCAGTTCCGCGCGAACGCGATGATCAAGGTGACGAACGATTTTTCGGACAAGTTCACCGTCACGGCGATGATGAACTACAACCGCCAGGAAACCCATAACGCCTCCGGCCCCGGCGGCCTGACCAACGCCGCCGCCTTCGGCCCCGGATCGGGCCGGGGCGGCCAGATCAACCCCTTCTACCAGGCGCCCGCCGGCGCGCCCGGCGCCACGCAGCAGACGGTCACATGGCTCGCCCTGCTGCCCGACGGAAATTATGGCGAACAGGAATCGCAGTCGGACTCGATCTATTCGACCGCCGTCGCGGAATATCACGTCAATGACGACTGGACGCTGACCTTCAGCGACGCCTTCGGCTGGAACCGCTCGGCGCTCAACACCGTCAACGGCTTCTGTTCGGCCTGCGCCCTGCTGGCGCTGAACGGCACCGCGCAGTTGAGCGGCAGCACCACGGCGACCAACATTCCCGGCCAGAACGTCATCGCGCTCAACCTGCCGCTGACGGCGGCGAACGCGCTGGACGTCTGGCGGCCCTTCGACGGCACCAACCGGACCTCCGAAGCGGTCATCCGCTCGCTTTATCGCAACAATAGCGAGAATACGAACTACAACACGTTCAACCAGATGAAGCTGGACCTGAACGGATCGCTGTTCAGTCTTCCCGCGGGCAAGCTCAAGATCGCGGTCGGCGGCGAATATCTCTGGTATGAACAGACGCAGAAGATCACCGGCTCCAACAATACCGGCCCGACCACGACCGGCTCCAACTTCCGCGTCTACAACTACAAGCGCGACGTGAAGTCGCTCTATGCCGAACTCTATATTCCGGTCGTCTCCCCGGATATGGGCATTCCGCTGGTGCACAGCTTCGACCTCAGCATTTCCGGCCGCTACGACAGCTATAGCGACGTGGGATCGACCACCAATCCGAAGTTCGCCGCGAACTGGGAGCCGGTGGAGGGCGTCAAGCTGCGCGGCAACTATTCCCGCGCCTTCGTGGCGCCGCCGACCGCCGTCATCGGCGATCCGACCCAGGGCTATCTCTACGCTTCGGGCAGCGTCGGCGTGAACGGCACGCAGATCGCCGTGCCCATCGCCAACTATCCCGATGTCGTGAACATCCCCGGCGTGCAGTGCGATGCGACCACCTGCACCATCGGCACCCCGGCGATCCAGGGCATGCGGCGCCAGCTTGGCGGCGGCTTTTCCAACATGACCCCGCAAAAGGGGCGGAGCTGGTCGGCGGGCATCGACCTCGCGCCGCGCTTCCTGCCCGGCTTCACCGCCGCCTTCACCTATTTCCACAACAAGTTCATCGGCGGCGTCTCCTCCCCCAGCCCCAGCGCCATCGTGAACTCGGCCGGGCTGCGCAACCTGCTGACCATCTGTCCGCAGACCTGTTCGCCGGCGCAGATCGACGAGTTCGCCAATATCGCCAACGGCGCGACGGTGTCGGGCGCCATCCCGCCGCAGGTCTATTTCCTGATCGACCAGAGCAGCCGCAACGCGCTGAACCTGACGGTGGAGGGCATTGACGGCCAGTTCAACTATCGCGCGGACATCGGCGAACTGGGCAGCTTCGTGATCGGCACGGGCTTCACCTATTTCACCAAGTTCCGGCAGAATTTCGGCGGAGGCACGGACTTCAGCATCCTCAACACGTCGGGTTACAACACCACCTTCCCCTCTGTGCGGTTCAAGAACCGCGCCCAACTGGGCTGGGCGAAGGACGGGCTGTCGGCTGACCTGTTCTGGAACCATACGGGTTCCTACCGCAACTGGATCAGCACCACGGTGGCGCCGATCATCGTCAATTCGGCGGGCAATCCCATCGGCGGCGGCGACAAGGTCAAGGCCAACGACACGTTCGACCTGCACCTGCAATATGAGTTCCAGGGCGAGAGCTTCGCCAGGGGATGGCAGATCTATGTCGACGCGCAGAACATCCTGGACAAGGATCCGCCCTTCTACAACGGCAACACCAACGGCATTTTGGGCGGCGCATGGGGCTATAACGGCTTTGTCTCCAACCCGATCGGCCGCATGGTCTCGGTGGGCCTGCGCATCCGCATGTAGTCCTTCCGCCCGGTCGCCGGAGCATTTTCAAGTCGACCGTTCACGGTCAACGGCTGGGAAAATGCGGCATTGAAGGACGAGGAAAGGCTCCGGAGCATCCATGCTCCGGAGCCTTTTCGCATTGGGGACTTCGTATTGGGGACCGGGCCGGCGAACAGGCGCCGCGCCGGATTGTCGCGGTCCGCCATGTCCCGCGCCGCGATGCGCGGCGTCCAGGGGGACGACTATGGCAAGGGCGGCCAACATCGGCTATTGGCCGTTTCCGGACATCCCAGTTCGTCCTCGCGGCATGGCCATTCCGCGACCGTCCCTCAAAGTTCGAGTGTCGCATGCCCTCTGTTGCCGCGCCGCGATCCGTTTCCACGCGTGTCGATCCCATCGCCTTCGGGGCGCTCTCGCTTTCCCTTCTGTCGGTCACTTCCGGCGCGTCGCTGGCCAAGCGGCTGTTCCCGCTGGTGGGGCCGGAGGGGGCGACGACGCTGCGCCTCATCGTCGGCGCGGTTATCCTGTCGCTGGTGTTCAGGCCCTGGCGGCTGGACTGGCGGGCGGGTTGGCGGCCGCTGCTGGCCTATGGCGTGGTGCTGGGGGTCATGAACCTCTCCTTCTACAATGCGCTGGCCTATATTCCGCTGGGGCTGGCGATCGCGATCGAATTCACCGGCCCCCTGGCCGTCGCCCTGCTCACCTCGCGGCGGAGGCTGGACTTTCTCTGGATCGGCCTTGCGGTGCTGGGCCTGGCCAGCCTGCTGCCGCTCTGGGGCGCATCGTCCCGGCTCGACTGGCGCGGCATCGCGCTGGCGCTTATGGCAGGCGCGTGCTGGGCCGGCTATATCCTGATCGGCAGGCGCGCGGGCCGCATGCACGGAGCGGCGGCCTCCGCCGGGGGCATGATCGTCGCCGCCCTGCTCGTCGCGCCGGTCGGGATGGTCCATGCCGGCGCCGCGCTGCTCGCGCCCGACGCGCTGCTGCTCGGCGTCGCGGTGGGCATCGTTTCCAGCGCCATCCCCTATTCGCTGGAGATGGTGGCCCTGCCCAGATTGCCGTCCAACACATTCGGCATCCTGATGAGCGCCGAACCCGCCGTCGGCGCGGTCATGGCGCTGATCCTGCTGGGCGAAGTGCTGACCCTGGCCCAGTGGTTCGCCATCGGCCTCATCATCTGCGCGTCTGTCGGCACGGCGGTCACCGCCCGCTCGGGGGAGGCGATGGAGCAGCCCTGACGGCCCCGCGGCTCCACCGGCCGCCCCTGCTCGTCCCGCGATCCTGACCCTTCGTCGCAAGGCCGGTTGCCTCGTCCGCGCTCTTGGAATTGGGGGAGCGATATGGGACAGCGGAATCTGGATCGCTGACAGGAAGATGCCGGGACTTATGCCGCTGCCGAGCCGACGGAATATCCTGCCCCTGACCTGCGGCGCCGCAGCCGCCGCGCTGTGCGCCGCGTCGGCGCAGGCCGCCGATCCCGCGCCGTTCGAGCTTGGCGGGCCGGGCCTGCGCATCGCCGTCACGCGGGGGAAGGATGTGCTGCCCATCGCGCAGGTGCCCAGCCTGGCCGAAGGCGACAGGCTGTCGATCAGGGCCGACCTGCCGGAGGATCAGGGCGCGAAGTTCCTGCTGCTCTCCACCTTTCTGCGCGGCGCCACCAACCCGCCGCCCAAGGATTGGATCAAGTCCGCCGAAAGCTGGAAGAAGAAGGCGAAGGACAACAGCCTGTCCCTGACCGTGCCGAAGGGCGCGCGGCAGATGACGCTGTTCCTGGTTCCCGACACCGGCGGCGCGGAAGGCACGATCGAGGACGCGGTGCGCGGCAAGCCGGGCGAG
>NZ_CP013071.1:0-45000 GCF_000264945.2 Sphingobium indicum B90A | reverse complement strand
ACCAGGCCAGCGCCTGATATTTAGTTAGCAGAACACTCTGGAAAGTGTGGCCATAGCGGGTGACAGCCCCGTATGCGAAAGCGCAATATCAGGACTTGAGTAGGGCGGAGCACGTGAAACTCTGTCTGAACATGGGGGGACCACCCTCCAAGCCTAAATACTCGTACATGACCGATAGCGAACCAGTACCGTGAGGGAAAGGTGAAAAGCACCCCGATGAGGGGAGTGAAACAGTACCTGAAACCGGATGCCTACAAGCAGTTGGAGGGCTCTTGAAGCCTGACAGCGTACCTCTTGCATAATGGGTCTGTGACTTAGTGTATCGAGCAAGCTTAAGCCGTTAGGTGTAGGCGCAGCGAAAGCGAGTCTGAACAGGGCGTTTTAGTTCGATGCATTAGACCCGAAACCCGGCGATCTAGGCATGACCAGGCTGAAGGTGCGGTAACACGCACTGGAGGGCCGAACCGTTTAATGTTGAAAAATTATCGGATGAGTTGTGTTTAGGGGTGAAAGGCCAATCAAGCCGGGAAATAGCTGGTTCTCCGCGAAATCTATTGAGGTAGAGCGTCGGATGATTGCCGTTGGGGGTAGAGCACTGGATGGTTGCGGGGGTCGCGAGATCTACCAATACTAACCAAACTCCGAATACCAACGAGTCTAGTCCGGCAGACAGACGGCGGGTGCTAAGGTCCGTCGTCAAAAGGGAAACAGCCCTAACCTACAGCTAAGGTCCCCAAGTCACGTCTAAGTGGGAAAGCATGTGGGATTTCCAAAACAACCAGGAGGTTGGCTTAGAAGCAGCCATCCTTTAAAGAAAGCGTAACAGCTCACTGGTCTAAACAAGAGATCCTGCGGCGAAGATGTAACGGGGCTCAAGACGTGCACCGAAGCTTAGGGTTCAGCACTTTGTGCTGAGCGGTAGCGGAGCGTTCCGTAGGCCGTTGAAGCGGAAGGGTAACCGACCGTGGAGGTATCGGAAGTGCGAATGCAGACATGAGTAGCGATTAAGAGGGTGAGATGCCCTCTCGCCGAAATTCCAAGGGTTCCTGCTTAAAGCTAATCTGAGCAGGGTAAGCCGGCCCCTAAGACGAGCCCGAAGGGGGTAGTCGATGGGAACCACGTTAATATTCGTGGGCCTGGAGGTGTGTGACGGATGGTGCAACTTGTCTGGCCTTATTGGATTGGTCCAGGCAGGGAAACTGTCCCAGGAAATAGCCCCTCCGTATAGACCGTACCCTAAACCGACACAGGTGGAATGGTAGAGTATACCAAGGCGTTTGAGAGAAGTATCCTGAAGGAACTCGGCAAATTGCCTCCGTACCTTCGGAAGAAGGAGGCCCCATCTAAGCGCAAGCTCTGATGGGGGGCACAGGCCAGGGGGTAGCGACTGTTTAGCAAAAACACAGGGCTCTGCTAAGTCGGCTTCAAGACGACGTATAGGGCCTGACGCCTGCCCGGTGCCTGAAGGTTAAGAGGAGGAGTGCAAGCTCTGAATTGAAGCCCAGGTAAACGGCGGCCGTAACTATAACGGTCCTAAGGTAGCGAAATTCCTTGTCGGGTAAGTTCCGACCTGCACGAATGGCGTAACGACTTCCCCACTGTCTCCAGGATATGCTCAGCGAAATTGAATTCTCCGTGAAGATGCGGAGTACCCGCGGTTAGACGGAAAGACCCCGTGCACCTTTACTGCAGCTTCAGAGTGGCATTAGGAAAGAACTGTGTAGCATAGGTGGGAGGCTTTGAAGCCGGGACGCCAGTTCCGGTGGAGCCATAGGTGAAATACCACCCTGTTGTTTTCTGATGTCTAACCTCGCACCGTCATCCGGTGCAGGGACCCTCTGTGGCGGGTAGTTTGACTGGGGCGGTCGCCTCCTAAAGAGTAACGGAGGCGCGCGATGGTGGGCTCAGGACGGTTGGAAACCGTCTGTTAGAGTGCAATGGCATAAGCCCGCCTGACTGCGAGACTGACAAGTCGAGCAGAGACGAAAGTCGGTCATAGTGATCCGGTGGTCCCTCGTGGAAGGGCCATCGCTCAACGGATAAAAGGTACGCCGGGGATAACAGGCTGATGATTCCCAAGAGCTCATATCGACGGAATCGTTTGGCACCTCGATGTCGGCTCATCACATCCTGGGGCTGGAGCAGGTCCCAAGGGTTTGGCTGTTCGCCAATTAAAGTGGTACGTGAGCTGGGTTCAGAACGTCGCGAGACAGTTTGGTCCCTATCTGCCGTGGGCGTCGAAATTTGAGAGGAGTTGACCCTAGTACGAGAGGACCGGGTTGAACATGCCTCTGGTGTACCTGTCGTCCTGCCAAGGGCGCAGCAGGGTAGCTATGCATGGACGGGATAACCGCTGAAAGCATCTAAGCGGGAAGCCTCCCTCAAGATAAGATTTCTTCGAGCGGTCGTAGACCACGACCTTGATAGGCCGGATGTGGAAGTGCGGTAACGCATGGAGCTAACCGGTCCTAATTGCTCTGTTCGCGCTTGAATGCTTCTCCAAAGAAGCGAGTCCCACCATCAATGACAACACTGGAATAAACCAGCGTCAAAGATGTGGTGATCACCCTCATGCCAGACATCATTGCCTCAAGTGCACGGCACCGATTAAAACCCGAAGCGCAAGCTCTATTGCTTGGTGACCATAGCGTCTGTGACCCACCCGATCCCTTCCCGAACTCGGACGTGAAACCAGTCTGCGCCAATGGTACTGTGGCTCAAGCCCCGGAAGAGTAGGTCGTCGCCAGGCATTATAGCTCGCGCTCCATAAAACCCATTCGCATGTCCATGCGCTCAACAGCGCAATGCACGCCACAACGCGCAATCCACAGAACAACCACCACAATCCGCAAAAACAACACGCCCGGTTCTCACCAAGGTCGACGAAGCGCTGAAAGCTCTGTCGGCCGCCAAAGACGCGGCTCCATCATCGTCAGATGCGCACCGGAGCTTGCGCTCGGAAACAGCAGCGCGGCCAGCCGCAAATTCCGGCATGGTCATGCCCGCCGCCGGGTTCTCCAGAACCAGCCTGCGCGGCAGCCCGCCTTCGGGCTAGGTGAAGATCAACAGGATCAGGCCCGCCAATCTCACCCGATCCTGGCTGCCGGATGCTCATGCCAGCCTTTCATTTTTCGCATCCTCTTTCCGGGAGGATGCCCAATTGCGCATTCCTGTGCGAATCCCATGCCGATCGCGTAAAGTCCCACTGGAAATATAATGCAGCTTCGTGCGATAGCCGCCGCGGCAACAGCGAGTACGGTGCGGATGACGGATCGAGCGGGTGAGGGGGTGGGCCACAGCCATCCGCAGGAGAAGTTGTCTCTCCTGACATTGGGGGCGCTGGGCGTGGTGTTCGGGGATATCGGCACGTCGCCGCTCTACGCCTTGAAGGAGAGCTTCGTCGGCCACCATCCGCTGGCGGTCGATTCCGCTCACATCTACGGCGTCCTGTCGCTGGTCTTCTGGACCATGACGCTGATCGTCACGGTCAAATATGTGTTCATCATCATGCGCGCCGACAATCATGGCGAGGGCGGCAGCATGGCGTTGCTTGCCCTCATCTCCCGCAAGCTGGGGGAGAGCCGATGGACGCCGACCATCGCCATATTGGGCGTGCTGGCGGCGGCGCTATTCTATGGCGACGCCATCATAACCCCGGCCGTATCCGTGCTCTCGGCGGTGGAAGGGCTGGAGACGGTGAATGACGGTTTAACGCCTTTCGTCCTTCCCATCGCCATCGTCATCCTGACCGGGCTGTTCCTGATCCAGAAACATGGCACCGCCCGGGTGGGGGCGCTGTTCGGGCCCATCATGGCGGTTTATTTCCTGGTGTTGGCGGCGCTGGGCATCCTCAACATCGCGCGCCATCCAGGGATCGTCGCCATCGTCAATCCCATGTGGGCCATCCATTTCTTCGCGCTGGATGCGAAGCTCGCCTTCCTGGCATTGGGATCGGTGGTGCTGGCGGTGACAGGGGCGGAGGCGCTCTATGCCGATATGGGCCATTTCGGGCGCAAGGCGATCAGCATAGCCTGGCTCTACGCCGCCTTCCCCTGCCTGCTGCTCAACTATATGGGGCAGGGCGCCCTGCTGCTGGACCTGCCCGCGGCGGCGGAAAACCCCTTCTTCCTGCTCGCGCCGGAATGGGCGCGGTTGCCGCTGGTCATATTGGCCACGCTCGCCACGGTGATCGCCAGCCAGGCGGTGATTTCCGGCGCCTTCTCCGTGACGCAGCAGGCGGTCCAACTCGGTTTCCTGCCGCGCCTCAAGATCGCCCATACCAGCGCTGCGGCGGCGGGGCAGATCTATGTGCCGCTGGTCAACTGGGCGTTGCTGTTCCTGGTCGTGCTGCTGGTGCTGGGTTTCCAGTCGTCGAGCAACCTGGCGGCGGCCTATGGCATCGCCGTCACCGGGACCATGGTCATCACCACCTGCATGATGGCGGTGCTGACCTTCAGCGTATGGCGCTGGAACCGGCTGCTTGCCGCTGGCGTGACGGGGCTGTTCCTGACGGTGGACGGCGCCTATTTCCTGTCCAACGCGACGAAGATCCCCGACGGCGGCTGGTTCCCCCTATGGGTGGCGGCGGTGGTGTTCGTCATCCTGACGACCTGGTCGACCGGGCGGAAGATCATGAACTTCTATCTGCTGGAAGGGGCGATGGATGTCGAACTGTTCATCCAGTCCGTCTCCGGCTCCCTGAAGCGCGTGCCTGGCACGGCGATCTTCCTCAATTCCCGCGTCGAGGGCGTGCCGCCCGCGCTGCTGCACAATGTAAAGCATAACAAGATATTGCATGAGCGGGTGATCATCCTGACCGTGCGGACGGAGGGCGTGCCCCACCTGCCGCTGACCGGCCGTTCGGAAGTGACGGACCTGGGGTCCGGCTTCTACCGCGTGGTGCTGCGCCACGGTTTCATGGAGGAGGTCGACATTCCCGCCGCGATGAAGGCCGTCGAGGGCTGCGGCGGCCCCATCAACGTCAGCCAGACCAGCTATTTCCTCAGCCGCCAGACCCTGATCCCGTCGGAGAAGCCCGGCATGGCGATCTGGCGCGAAAAGCTGTTCGCATGGATGATGCGCAATGCGGTGACGCCGATGGATTTCTTCAAGCTGCCGACGAACCGCGTGGTGGAATTGGGATCGCAGGTCGAAATCTGATCCCCCCTTTGCATTTTCAACTTCACGCCGTCATTCTCGCAAAGGCAAGGCGTGGAAATCGCATGTGAAAATGATCCACTCCGCGTCTGATGCCCGTCATTGTGGGAAATTGTCCTGCACGGCGCCATGGGGCCAGCCACGGAGGAACCGATGCGGCGCCGTCTTTGCGAATGGGGGACAGCTTTTATCCGGCGCGATCCGATCTCCTGCTGCGCCCGAGGGAGGTTTACGGCAGAGGGGGATTGATCCTTTGTCGTGACCCGAACGTTTCACCCAATAGAGGAGACAAGGCGACCCGATGACCGATACGCGCGCTCGCATCAACGCCATCGGGTGCGCCGTGCCCGCGCTGGACATGCATGGGCCGTTCATCCGATGGGCGACCGGGCAGTTGGACGATCCGCGAGAGCGGCAGCTGTTCCAGCGCATGGCGGAGCGATCCGGCATCGAGCATCGCTGGTGCGCGCTGCCGCCGACGGCGGAGGGCGGGTCGCCGGTCGACCCTGGCGGCTTCTACGCGGGGGATATGCCGCCGACCTCGCTGCGCATGCGCTGCTATGCCAAACATGCGCCCCGCCTGGCGATGGAGGCGATTGCGCGGTTGAAGGCGCGGGTGCCCCTCGACGGGATCAGCCATCTGGTGGTGGCGAGCTGCACCGGCTTCGTCGCCCCCGGCATCGACCAGATCATCGCCGAACGTCTGGGGTTGGAGGGGGTCGAACGCACATTGGTCGGCTTCATGGGCTGCTATGCCGCCGTCGCGGCGTTGCGGACGGCGCGGCACATCGTCCGGTCGGAGCCCGATGCGCGGGTGCTGGTGGTGACGGTAGAACTGTCTTCCCTGCACTTCCAACCGGAACGGCAGATCGAGCGGCTGCTGATGATGCTCCAGTTCGGGGACGGCGCGGCCGCCGCGCTGGTGACGGGGGAGGGCGCTGGCGTCGCCATCGACCGGCCCTTCTCGCTCAACCTGTCGGACTCGGCGGAACTGATCCGCTGGGACATAGGGGATAGCGGTTTCGTCATGCACCTGTCCGGAGAGGTGCCGGGGCGCATCCAGGCGGCGCTGGGCGATCCCTCGGTGCGTCGCCGCCTGTGGGGAAGCGACGATATGGCCGGGATAGACCGATGGGCGGTGCACGCAGGCGGCCGGTCGATCCTGGACGCGGTGGAGCAGGGACTGGAGCTTGGCCGCGATGCCCTGGCGCCTTCCCGCGCCGTGCTGGCGCGGTTCGGCAACATGTCTTCCTCCACCCTGATGTTCATCCTGCGCGACATGATGGGGGGTGCGGGGCAGGGGGTGGCGCTGGCCTTCGGGCCGGGACTGGCGGCGGAGGGGTTCCGCTTCGAAGGACTGGCATGAAGGCGCGCCTGCCCGCTCTGGTCGTCGGTGGCGGACCGGCGGGCGCGGCGGCGGCGATCGCCCTGGCGCGGGCGGGGACGCAGGTGCATCTCATCGACCGCCAGGGCGGCCCGCATGATGGCGTGTGCGGCGGCTTCCTTGGCTGGGATGCGTTGGCGGCATTGGCCGATCTGGGCGTGGACGCCTTCGCGCTGGGCGCGCGGCCGATCCGGCGGTTGCGGCTGGTGGCGGACGGCCGGCGCATGGAACTGCCGCTGCCCCATGTCGCGGCGGGCCTCTCCCGACGGGTGCTGGACGAAGCGCTGATCGGTCGGGCGGCGCAGGCGGGAGCGGTCGTCCAGCGAGGCAGGGCGGTGCGCGCCGCCGACCCCGCAGCGCGCTCGATCCGCTTCGACGATGGCGGGCAATTGGCCGGCGACGCGCTGTTCCTGGCGACGGGCAAGCATGAATTGCGCGGGCTGGCCCGCGATCTCACCGGCCGTCGGGAACCGCCCTGCGTCGGGCTTCGCGCGACCCTGTCCGGCAGCGCTGACTTGGCGGGCGTGATCGAGATGCACCTGTTCGACGGCGGCTATGCCGGCCTGCTGCTGCAGGAGGACGGCGCCGCCAATCTCTGCCTTTCCGTTGCGCGGGACCGGCTGTCGGATGGCGTCCCCGCGATGATGCGGGCGATCATGGCGCAGGCGCCCCATCTGGCCGAGCGCATGGGCGGAAAGATGCCGCCCTCTTTCGATGCGATTGCCGGCGTGCCCTATGGCTGGCGCGCCGCGGCGGGCGTGCCGGGCATCTTCCGCATCGGGGATCAGGGCGCGGTGATCGCTTCCCTGGCCGGCGACGGCATCGCCATCGCGCTCCACAGCGGGACCAGCGCGGCGCAGGCCTATCTGCGGGGCGGACCGCAGGCGGCGATGGGCTGGCAGGACCAGTGGCGCCGCCGCAGCCGGCGGCCGCTGGCGATTGCCGAAGCCTTGCGCCACGGGGCGGCGGGGCCATGGGGACGCGGGCTGCTGATGCGGTTGCTGGGCCTGATGCCGGGGCTCGGCGTTCAGGCCGCGCTGCTCACCCGCATATCCGCTCCACGCACAGGCGGAAGGAAAAGCGCCGCACGATCCGCACATCGTCCAGGCTGATGCCCGCCTGGGGCAACAACTCCGCCCAGTCGCCGGGGCGGAAAGACCGGGCGATGGACAGCCGGCCATCCTCCCGCACGATGCGGTGGACGCGCAGCAGGCGGGCAAGCAGCGGAAAGCCCCAATAGGAAAAGCCATGTCGGTGCAGGTCGCAGACCAGCCAGCCCATCTGCGCCTCCGCCTCCATATGGCGCAGGAAGGTCATCAACTGCGCATCTGTCATATGGTGCGTCACCTGGCTGGAGATGATGAAGTCGAACTGTTCCGGCTGGTCCAGATAGTCCCCGGCGCGATAGTCGATGGCGAGGTCGGGCGGAGTCGCATGGCGGGCCGCGGCAAGGCTCTTTTCATTGAGGTCGACGCCGATCAGTTCGGCCTCTATCCCGCGCCTCCTGGCCCAGCGGGCGACCGCGCGCAGGACGTCGCCGTCTCCGAAACCGACGTCGAGCAGGCGGAAATGCCGGGCCGAACCGATGGCGCGGTTGAGGAAGGCGATGGCGGGCCAGGCGGTGAAGGTCCAGCGGTTCACGCGGGCCAGGTCGTGCAGCACGCGTTCATAGACGGCGGGGTCCAGGTCCGGCGCGTCCATCTGTTCTTCCTGCCGCGAACGGATCGAAAGGTCGGCCATATGCCCTCTCTTCTCTCCGGCATCATAGCATATTTTCATATCTTCATGGGCGCGGAGGTGCCGTTGATCCGGCAGTCGCGTCCAAAGCCTTGACGGAAGGTCGATTTGCTACCGCCAGCCGAGACCGAGCGCCTTTTGCAACGCTATGTAATCCGCCGTCATTGCCGCCGTTCCCTGCGTCAGCGCCTGCGCCGCCAACAGGCTCTGCCGCTCCGCGTCGAGAAGCTGGATGCGGGTGGCCGTTCCCGCCTCGAAACGCTGGCGCACCAATGCGGCGGCGCGGTCCGCCGAAGCCTTCGACCGGGCGGCGCTGGCGACGCTCAACCGCCGGGCGCCGAAGCGGGAAAGCGCATCCTCGCCGTCGCGCAGGGCATTGAGCACCGCCTGCCGATATTGCGCCGCCGCCTCGTCCCGCGCGCCTTCGGCCTGTCCCACCCGGGCGGCGTTGCGGCCGAAATCGAGGAAGCTCCAACTCAGCCGCGGCATGGCGATGGCCGCCAGCGTGTCGAGGTCGACCAGATCGCCCGGATCGGTGCCGCCGATGCCGATCAGGCCCATGAAGCTGAGGCTGGGAAAGCGCGCAGCCTCCGCCACGCCGATCCTGGCGGTGGCGGCCGCGAACCGGCGCTCCGCTGCCCGGATGTCGGGACGACGCCTGAGCAGCGCGGCGGGATCGCCGACCGCCACCTGCGCCGGAGGCAGCGGGACCGAGGCGGGCGCGGCCAGCATGGCGTCGAGCGCGCCGGGCGCCTCCCCGGCCAGCGTGGCCAAGGCGTTCAGATAGGCGTCGCGCTCCGCGCTGAGCGGCAGCAGCGCGGCGTCGCTCTGCTCCAGTTGGTTGCGCTGCTGTTCCACCTCCAGGGCGGAAGCGGTCCCCTGGGCGTGGCGCTGCTCCGTCAGGCGCAGCATCTCGCGCTGCCGGGCGGCCGCCTGCTGCGCCAGCGCGATCCGTTGCTGCCGGTCGCGCAGATTGACATAGGCTTGCGCGATTTCAGCGGTCAGGCTGACCTGCGCGTCCGCGACATTGGCCTGCGCCGCCTCAACCTCAGCCCTCGCCGCCTCCATCCCGCGCCGCCGGCCACCCCACAGGTCGACCTCCCAACTCGCGTCGAAGCCCAGATTGTAGAAATTGAGCGACTGGCTGTCCCCGCCCTCCGCACTGTCTTCCTCCGAACCGCCCAGGTCGACGCCGGGCACGGTCGCATGGACGTATAGGGCGGAGGCGTTGACATTGGGAAGGGCGTTGGCGCGCTCCGTCCGCAGCGAGACGCGGGCCTGCCGCACCCTTGCCTCCGCCACGGCCACGCCGGGACTGGCGGCCAGCGCGCGGCTTTCCAGCGCGTCGAGCACCGGGTCGCCCAGCGCCGTCCACCAGGCCGCGGCGGCGGGCGCCTGCGCGCTGGCGTCGGCGGGCGCCCTGACGAATTGGGCGGCGGGGCTGACCGGCCTTGCGGCTTCCGGTCCATGATAATCCGGCCCAGCGGTGCAGGCGGCGAGTGCCAGCAGAGGGAGGATGGCCGGAGAAAGGACGGTCTGGGGGAAACGCATGAAACCAGCCTCAATGCATCGCGACCGCTTGCCCCTTGGGCAAGGGACGCAGGAACAGTACCAGCGGCAATACAGCGATGATGCCGACCGCCAGCATCGTGAAGATGTCGTTATAGGTCATCACCAGCGCCTCCCGCTGGATCGTGCCGGACAATGACCGAAGCGCGGCGTCCTGCCCGCCCAGCGAATGGGCGAGGCCGCCGATATAATCCTGCACCTGGCCGCTATTGGCGCTCAGGCTTTCCTCCATGCGGCGGCTGTGCAGCCAGCTTCGCTGGTCCTGGATGGTGGCGATGCCCGCCAGCGCCAGCGACCCGCCCAGGTTGCGGACGGCGTTGAACAGCCCGGCGGCATCGCCCGCATCCTCGCGCGGGACCGATGCGATGGCCGCCTGGTTGAGGAAGAGGAAACCGAACACGCTGCCGATGCCGCGCAGCAATTGCGACTCGACGAAATCATGGCCTACCGCCTGGTTGGTCAGCACCGTGTCGACCCAGCAGCTCGTCGCCATGATGAACAGCCCGGCGCCCACCGCGATGCGGATGTCGAGGTGCCGGATCAGCAGGGGGGTGAGCGGCATCAGCATCAGGCTGGGAATGCCCGACAGCAGGACGATCCGGCCCGATTGGAGCGCGTCATAGCCGGCGATCGCCGCCAGGAACTGCGGAATGACGAAGGCGGTGCCGTAGAGCATCATGCCGATCACCAGCCCCATCAGCGCCACGGCGCCGAATTGCCGGTCGAGCAGCAGTTTCAGCCGGATGACCGGCCTTTTCGCGAAATATTGCCCGGCGAACAGCAGGATGAAGCCGACGCCGGAGACGATCGACATCAGGACGATCTCGCTGCTCTGGAACCATTGTTCCCGCTGCCCTTCCTCCAGCACGATGGTGAGGCCGCCCAATCCCAGCGCCATGCCCGCAATGCCGAGCCAGTCGGCCTGCCGGAATTCGCTGAGGCGCGGCTTTTGATGCGGCATCGTCGCCAGCAGCAGGGTGATGAGCAGGATGCCCACCGGCAGGTTCAGGAAGAAGGCGTAGTGCCAGCTTATATTCTCCGTCAGCCATCCACCGACCAGCGGGCCGAGCACCGGCCCAAGAATGGCGGTGACGCCGAACAGCGCGTTGCCGATCGGCTGCTGCGAACGGGGGAGGCGCGTGGCGATGATGGTCATCGCCGTGGGGATCAGCGCGCCGCCGGTAAAGCCCTGTCCGACGCGGCCGATGACCATGGTGGTCAGATCGCTGGCCATGCCGCACAACATGGAAAAGCCGGTGAAGAGGAAGGCGGCGGCTAGCAGCAGGGTACGCAACCCCAGCAGCCGTTCCAGCCAGGCGGCGAGCGGGATGATGATGATTTCCGCGACCAGATAGGATGTCGCGATCCAGGTGCCCTCCGTCCCGCTGGCGCCGATTTCGCCCTGGATGGTGGGCAGCGCGGAGTTGACGATGGAAATGTCCAGCGTCGCCATCATCGCGCCCAGGCTGCCCGCGATGACGGCCAGCCATGCGGCGGTGTCGGCGCGTTCGGGCTGGGGCGGCGCGGCCGAAGCGGCGGTTGCGTTCATCGGCCGATCCGGGCGTTATGCCGCTCCTGCTCCCGGCGGATCTGCGCGGCGGCGTTCCGGGCCGAACGGGTGTCGACGGACACTTCGACGGACATGCCGGGCACCAGCAGCTTCCGGGTTTCGGGTCCGGCGCTGACGGCGATGCGCACCGGGATGCGCTGGACGATCTTGGTGAAATTGCCGGTGGCGTTCTGCGGCGGCAGGACCGAAAACTGGGCGCCGGTGCCGGGCGCGATGCTGGCGACCCGCCCCGGCAGCTCCACGCCGGGCAGCGCGTCGACCTCGATCTTCACCGGCTGGCCGACGCGCATCAGGCCCAGTTGCGTTTCCTTGAAATTCGCCTCGACATAAAGGCTGGCCTTCGGGACCAGCGTCATGAGGCGGCTGGCGGCCTGAACGAACTGGCCCTGCCTGACGCTTTTGTCGCCGATCCGCCCGTCCGCGGCCGCCCGCAATATCGTCGCCTCCACATTGGTGCTGGCGGCCGAAAGCTGCGCGCGCGCCGCCTCGCCTTGCGCTTCCGCCTGCCGCACCTGCGTCTGCAGGGTGGCGATCCGCTTCTGCGCGCTGGTCAGCGTCGCCCTGGCGGCGGCGGCCCTTGCCCGCGCCTGGATTGCCTGGTTCTGAAGCTCCGACAGGCGCTCGCGGGTTTCAGCCCCGCTCGCCGCCAGCGGGCGATAGCGCTCCACCTCGCTCGCGGCGAAGGCGGCATTGGCGTTGGCGGCGTTCAGATCGGCCTCGGCCTGGGCGATGGCGGCGCGTTGCTCCGCGATCTGGGCGACGACGCCGGCGGCATTGGCCCTGGCCACATCGATCTGCGCCACGGACTGGGCAGCCTGCGCCCGGTAATCGCGGGGGTCGATCTGCACCAGCGGCTGGCCTGCCCTCACATCCTGGTTCTCCTCGACGAAGACGCGGTCGACATAGCCGGACACCTTCGGCGCGACCGTGATCGAATCGGCCTGGATATAGGCGTCGTTGGTCGATTCCTGATATTTGCCGAAGGTTTCGAAGCGGATGAACCACAGCACGCCGCCCCCGATCAGCGCCAGCGCCGCAATCAGCAGGATCAGGCGCGTGCGTGGGCTCTTGAGCGCGGAGGGGCGGCTCTGGCCCGAGTCGTCGCCATGGGGGAGGAAGAAGCCACTGTCTCAGAATTCATGGAGGGAACCCGCTGATCTCTATCCCGTTCCTATGCTCGCGCTTGCACTATAGCGCAACACCATTTATTGAGGTTCCTCATGAATGGCGCCGACGAACAGCTACTGACCGACCTTTTTCGGGTCATCACGCTGATCCGCCGGTCTTTCGACCGCGCGATGACGGAGCAGGGCGCGTCGCTTGCCCAGACCAAGATATTGATGTGCATTAAGGCGCAGATGGGAATGGCGCGCGCCGCCGATGTGGCCGAAATCATGAACCTTGCGCCCCGCACGGTGACGGAGGCGCTGGACGGGCTGGAGCGCGAAGGGCTGATCCAGCGAGTGCCGGACAAGGAGGATCGGCGGGTGAAGCGGCTTGCCATCACGCCCGCCGGAGAGGCGGCGGTGGCCGTGACGGAACCCCTGCGGGTGGAATTGGGGGCAAGGCTTTTGAACGCCCTGACGCCGTCCGACAGGCGGCATTTTCATGCTGCGCTGCAAAAATTGCTGCAGGGACTGGCTGACGCCTGACCTTTGATCCGCGCGATATTCTCTGTTATCATCGCCCCGGTCGACCGGCATAAGCCCGGCGGCAGGGGAGAGTGCGATGGAGCGTATGCATTACAGCATGTGCCAATGCAGCGTCGGGTTGCTGAGCCTGTGCAGCGCATCGGCCCTGGCGTTGACCGGCACGCTCTATATCCTGCTCCACTGATCGCCTGCTGCGAGCATCGGCAAGGCCGCGCCGCATCGTCGAATGCGGCGCGCACGCTGAAGATCAGTCCTTTTCCACCTGGCCCACGTCCCGCACCGCGCCGCGCGCCGCATTGGTGGTGAGCGCCGCATAGGCCCGCAGGGCAGGGGAAACATTGCGCTTGCGACCGAGCGGCTTCCACGCCTTCGCGCCGCGTCCCTCCATCTCCGCCTTGCGGGCCGCGATGACGGCGTCGTCCAGGTCCAGCCTGATGACGCGATTGGGAATGTCGATGAGGATGGGGTCGCCGGTCGCGACCAGCGCGATCAGCCCGCCCTCGGCCGCTTCGGGCGACACATGGCCGATGGAAAGGCCCGACGTGCCGCCGGAAAAGCGCCCGTCGGTGATGAGCGCGCAGGCCTTGCCCAGCCCCTTCGACTTCAGATAGCTGGTCGGATAGAGCATTTCCTGCATGCCCGGCCCGCCCTTCGGCCCTTCATAGCGGATGACGACGACATCCCCCGCCTTTACCTCATTGCCCAGGATGCCGGCGACCGCCGCATCCTGGCTTTCATAGACGCGGGCCGTGCCGTGGAAGGTCAGGATGGACTCGTCCACCCCCGCCGTCTTCACGATGCAGCCTTCCGGCGCGATATTGCCGAACAGCACGGCCAGCCCGCCATCCTTGGAGAAGGGGTGTTCCGCGCTGCGGATCACGCCGGTCTCGCGGTCGGTGTCCAGTTCCTCCCAACGGGCGTTCTGGCTGAACGCCTGGGTGGTGCGGACGCCGCCGGGGGCGGCGCGGAAGAAGTTGCGGACCTCCTCGCTATTGGTGCGGCCGATGTCCCAGCGGTTGAGCGCGTCGCCCAGCGTCGGCGCATGGACGGTCGGCAGGGTCGCGTCGACCAGCCCGGCGCGTTCCAGCTCGCCCAGGATCGCCATGATGCCGCCCGCGCGATGGACGTCCTCCATATGCACGTCATTCTTGGCCGGGGCGACCTTGCAGAGGCAGGGAACGCGCCGTGACAGACGGTCGATGTCAGCCATGGTGAAGTCCACCCCGCCCTCATAGGCGGCGGCGAGCAGGTGAAGCACCGTATTGGTCGACCCGCCCATGGCGATGTCCAGGCTCATCGCGTTCTCGAACGCGGCGAAGGTGGCGATGTTGCGGGGCAGGGCCGACGCGTCATCCTGCTCGTACCAGCGCTTGGCGAGGTCGACGATGGTGCGGCCCGCCTCCAGGAACAGCTTTTCGCGGTCGGCATGGGTGGCCAGCGTCGATCCGTTGCCCGGCAGCGACAGCCCCAGCGCTTCGGTCAGGCAATTCATCGAATTGGCGGTGAACATGCCGGAGCAGGAACCGCAGGTCGGGCAGGCGGACCGCTCGATGACCTTCACTTCCTCGTCGGTATAGCTGTCGTCGGCCGCGACGACCATGGCGTCGACCAGGTCCAGCGCGACGGTCTTGCCGCGCAGCTCGGTCTTGCCGGCCTCCATCGGACCGCCCGAAACGAAGATGGTCGGGATGTTGAGGCGCATCGCGGCCATCAGCATGCCGGGCGTGATCTTGTCGCAGTTGGAGATGCACACCAGCGCGTCGGCGGTGTGGGCGTTCACCATATATTCGACGCTGTCCGCGATCAGATCCCGGCTGGGCAGCGAATAGAGCATGCCGTCATGGCCCATGGCGATGCCGTCGTCGACCGCGATGGTGTTGAATTCCTTGGCGACGCCGCCCGCCGCCTCGATCTCCCTCGCGACAAGCTGGCCCAGATCTTTGAGGTGCACATGCCCCGGCACGAACTGGGTGAAGCTGTTGGCGATGGCGATGATGGGCTTGCCGAAATCCTCGTCCTTCATGCCGGTTGCGCGCCAGAGGCCGCGCGCGCCCGCCATGTTGCGGCCGTGGGTGCTGGTGCGTGAACGATAATGCGGCATGGGTCTGTCCTCGGTTCCTCTCCGGCCCGCCTTACGCCATTGCGGACAGGTTGTGAAATATATTGCGGGCGCGCTATAAGGTCGCAGGATGAATGAATGACATGGATCTGCGCCAACTCAACCATTTCCTCGCCGTGGCGGAGGAACTGCATTTCGGCCGCGCCGCCGAACGGCTGGGCATGACCCAGCCGCCGCTCAGCCAATCCATCATGGCGCTGGAGCGCGAACTGGGCGCGCCTCTCTTCACCCGGACCAAGCGGCAGGTGGCGCTCACCCCCTTTGGAAGGCAATGGCTGGAGCATGTCCGGCCGGCCGTCGGCGCGGTGGCCGACCTGGCTGCCGCGGCGCGGAGGCTGCGGGCGGGGACGGTCGGGCGGCTCGCCCTCTCCTTCGTCAGTTCGGCGGACTACAGCATCCTGCCCGCGCTGGTGCGGCGCTATGCCAATGCCTTTCCCGACGTCGACATGACGCTGATGGAAGCGACGAGCGACGTGCAGGTGGAGGCGCTGGTCGAAGGGCGGACCGACGCCGGGCTGCTGATCCCGCCCGCGTCCGGCCTGCCCGCCGCCATCGATTATCGCCCGTTGCTGCGCGAGCCGCTGGTCGCCGCCGTGCCGGAGAATTGGGCGAAGGACGGCCGCCTGCTGGTGGAGGAGGGCAGGCTGGCCGGAGAGAGCTGGCTCGACCAGCCGTTGCTGCTTTTCCCGCGCCACGTTTCGCCCACCTTCCACGACCTGATCGTCGACCATTATCGGGTCAGGGGGCGGGAGCCGCATGTGCGCCAGCGGGCGATCCAGATGCAGACGATCATCAGCCTGGTGTCCGCCGATATGGGATTGGCGCTGGTCCCCGCGTCCCTGCGCAACCTCGCCCGGACGGGCGTGCGCTACCTGCCGCTGGCCGGCCCCGCTCCCCTGCTGGAAACCGGCCTGGCATGGCGCCGGTCGGACGAGGCGCCGACGCTGCGCGCCTTGCTGGGCATAGCCCTCGACATGGCCGAGGGCTGACCGCCTTACCGGACGACGGCGCGGGTATAAAGGTGCCAGGTCGCATAGCCCAGCACGGGCAGCACCACCGCCAGCCCCACCAGAGCGGGCAGGGCGCCCAGCACCAGCAACGCCACCACGATCAGGCCCCAGGCCGCGACCGTCACCGGATTATGCCATGCCACGCGGCAGGATGTGCGCACCGCGACGCCCCAGTTGACCGGCTTGTCCACCGCCATGGGAAAGGAAACGACGCTGACCGCCAGCGTCAGCAGGGCGAAGCCGAAGCCGACCAGATTGCCGACCACGATCATACGCCAGCCCTGCGACGTGCCGAACAGGGCCGAAAGGAAAGCGCCCGGGGAGGATGTCGACCCAGGCACATTTTCCAGCGTCGCATGATAGATGAACCAGGCCGCCGCCATCCACGCCATGAACAGCAGCGCCAGAACGCAGGTCAGGTCGAACAGGGCGGAGCCGCCCGGCTTGCGGATCACGTCCAGGAAATGGCGCCAGCGCGCGTCCAGCCCCGCCTCCCGCCGCCGCGCCAGTTCGTAGAAGCCGCTGGCGAAGGCTGGCCCCAGCAGGATCGCGCCCGCCACCAGCGGGAAGATCAGCGGCAGGATCGACATCTGGCTGGCGGACATGATCGCCAGCGCGACAATGATCGGATAGATGAAGCCGATGAACAGCAGATCGCCCCTTTTGGCGAGGAATCGTCCCAGCCCTGGCGCAGGGCGATGCGCAGATCGTCGAACGTGATGGTGCGGACGGAAATATCTTCCCGGCGGACGCCGCCTGGGACGGGTGAGCCATTGCCATGGTGCGCTCTCCTGACCGAACGCCATGAAGCCCTTTATTCCGATCTGTCCTCTGTCGGGACATGCGCGCCTTCCGGGCGAGCATCTCTCGGCATGAGGGATGCGCCTCATGGCCAATGGCGGCATCCTACACCCGGAACACCGCATCCGCCAGTCCCTCCGATCCCGGGCCGCACGACATTTCCGCCTTCGCTCATGGTGGTTCTGAACCGGAACGCATAGCGTTCTTCTCGGCCATCTTTGCGAAGCGGGTTAACCCATGGCATTGAAAATCTGTTTTCGGAACCGGACAAGGAACGGGAATCTTCTCCTCGCGCTTATCGGTGAACAGGCGGACAGGAGCGATCATGGACAAGAGCCGCAGGGGCACGCGAACGCCCTGCACGCATATCGTCATCACGGGCGCGTCGAGCGGCATAGGCCAGGCCACGGCGGAGGCTTTCGCGGCCGGGGCGCAAAGCTGGTTTTGGCGGCGCGGGATGGCGAGGCGCTGGAAGCCGTGGCGGAAAGGTGCCGACGGGCCGGCGCGGAGGTGCTGACCGTGCCGCTCGACATCGCGGATGCGGAGGCGGTGCGGCAACTTGCCCAGTCGGCGCGCGATTTTTTGCGGATCGATCGACCTTGGTTCAGCAATGTCGGCGTCGGGGCCGTCGGCAAGTTCGTCGACGTCCCGATCGAGGCGCATGAACGGACGATCCGCTCCAACCTCATCGGCCATATGAATGACGCCCATGCGGTGCTCCCGATCTTCATGGCGCAGCGGCATGGGATCTTCGTCAACATGATCTCGCTCGGCGGACTGACCGGCACGCCCCATGCCGCCGCTTATGGAGCGAGCAAATTCGGCCTGCGCGGCTTTTCGGAGGCACTGCGCGCCGAAATGACGAATGGCCGGACATCCATATCTGCGACGTCTATCCGGCCTTCGTCGACACGCCCGCGCTGCGCCATGCCGGCAATTATACGGGCAAGGCGCTGACCGCTCCACCGCCCATGCTGGACCCGAGGAGGGTGGCGGCCGCCATCGTCGGCCTGGCCGACCGGCCCCGCGACAGCGTGCTGCTGGGGGCGCCGACCTGGTTGGTGCGGTTCGCCCATCCGCTTGCGCCCTCGCTGCTCAGCCGGATCGGGAATCTGGCCTTCGGGCGCTACTTCGCTTCGGCGGAACGCGCGCCGGTCACGCGGGGCAATCTGTTCGATCCGCCTCGGGACAGCGGCGGCATCGATGGCGGCTTTCGCAAGCCCGCCGGAACGGCGGAGGGCGGTTCTGTCGGCGCGCGCAGGCGTGCGGCCGGGGTTCTGCTCCTCGGCCTGCTGTCGGCGCGACGTTCGTTCGGCGATAGCGGAATGACGGCGCCCCTGGATTGCCTGGTGGTGGGCGCAGGCCCAGCCGGCCTGACGGCGGCCATTTATCTCGCCCGCTTCCATCTCAGGATCGCCATCGTCCAGGATCGCCATCGTCGACGCGGGCAACAGCCGCGCCGCGCTGATCCCGCATACCCGCAATCATGCAGGCTATCCGGGCGGCATATCGGGCCGGGAACTGCTCGCGCTGATGCGTCGGCAGGCGGCGGAATTCGGCGGCGAGGTGACGGAAGGACTGGTCACGGGGCTGGAGAAGGACGGCGATATTTTCCTGGTGCATGTCGAGACCGGGGCATGGCAGGCGCGCAGCGTGCTGCTGGCGACCGGCGTGGTGAACAACGCGCCGCCTATGTCGCCCGACATTCACGATGCGGCGCTGCGGCAGGGCTTGTTGCGTTATTGCCCGATCTGCGACGGATATGAAGCCACGGACCGGCGCATCGCCGTCATCGGGACGGGCGAGCGCGGCGCGAACGAAGCGATGTTCCTGCGCACCTATTCGGCCGACATCAGCTTGATTTCACCCCAAGGAGATCATGAACTGTCCGCCGACCAGAGGATGAGGCTGGAGGAGGCGGGCGTCGCGTTGGTGAACGGCCCTTGCGAACCCCTCCGCATCGAGGGCGAGCGCATATTGGTGCCGACGCCGAACGGGGGCGAAGCCTATGATACGGCCTATCCCGCGCTTGGATCGATCATCCGGTCGGAACTGGCGATGATGCTGGGCGCCGAAGCCACGGACGACGGTTGCCTCGTCGTCGACGACCATCAGCGCACGAGCGTGCCGGGCCTTTACGCCGCCGGCGACGTCGCCAAGGGCCTGGATCAGATCAGCCACGCCATGGGTGAGGGCGGCGTCGCCGCCACCACGATCCGCAACGACCTGGCGGCGAGGATTTCGCTGCTTCGATAGGCTGGCCTATCGCCCGGACCCGTTTTGCGCTGCGGATGAACCCGAAGACCCTTGCGTCGCCGTGGGACTGTCGGCGGCGGAAACGGCGCCCCGCGTGCTGGTCTCTCCATCCGTCATGGCGGTGCCGGGGCCTTCGCCGGGAATGCCGTCCGGCACGGTGCCGGCGGTCGTGTTGCTGGGCGCGAAGGTGGAATCGCCGGAATCGGCCTGATCGGATGGCGCGCATGCGGCCAGCGCGAGAAGGAGAAATGCGGGAGCGGCCATGTTCATCGCTTCATTACCCTCTGATGACTGTTATTCTGCAACGGCCCAATTTCAGGGCCGTTCCCGCAAATCCGCCTCCATATAAAACTATATCAGCCCGCGCCGCCGGGTAGGACGGCGGAAAATGACAGAGGTGACACTTTACCGAGTTCCGGCCATGTGCGCCAAAGTGTCACGGTTGATTTCGGGGAGGGGAGCGGAATGGGCCATTCCTGCGACATCGCCGGCATAATGACCGCCGAGCGATATAAATTTGCCTATGTCGTGAAAAGTGCCGGCGAAATCCCGCGCCCGTCGGGTAAAGTGTCATCCGTGCTTTTTGTTGGAGGATCGCCGCAGAGGGGATTCACACGGACTCAGCATGTGCTAGATTCCGCATATGTTCTACCAGCCCGACCTCTTCGAGCAATCTCCGCCGCCATCCAGCCCGTCATCGCGACGCGGGGCGGCCGCGCTTCCGGATCTGGTCGAACGCATATCGACGGTATCGAAACGGCCGCGCTATGCATTGCTGGTGCTGAAGCTGATCGCGCAGGAAGCCGGTTCTCATGACAGCGTCGGTCCCTATGTCGGAAGCGGCAAGGGGAGGGTGCCGGTGCGCGACTGGCTATGCCAGGCGCTCGCGCCCCTTGCGCAACGGGATTGTCGGCGGCGCGCCATGATCGACGCGGTGCGCGCCGATCTTATCTCGCGGGCAGGCATGGTCGACCCGGAAGAGATGGAACGCCGGCTCGAACAGGAGGTCCGGTCGCGGATCTTGCGGTCCGGCCGGACGAATGTGAGCCGGGTCGTGTCCGACCTGGTCCGCGCCGGCCTGCTGCGCCGCCACTATCAGGGGTATCGGGTCGATCATCCCAATCGCGGCGCCCAGCGCGAAGCCGTCTATACGATCACGGCCGAGGCGAAGCGGGCGCTCCAGCGCCATTGAGGGACATGGGATGACCGGAGTTCAGCAATCCTCGTCTGGCAGGCGTCCGGTTCTTGCCATTGAGGGGCGGAACTCCCATCGTCTCCCTCCCGTCCGCACATTGTCGGGATTTAACATAAGATTGATTATCAGTCTTTTATCGTTCTATTTCAAATACTTAGATTACTTGCTCATTCGCGGTCTCCGGCATCAACGCCCGTTGATCGTCCCCTCGATCGCCGCCAGACCCTTCATCAACGCCTCGAATTTCGGCGGCGCGGCCATGAACATCTCCGACATCGCGCCATAGTCCCGCTCAAGCTTCTCCCAAGTCGCGCCATCGGGCGACAGGCGCAGCGTTCCAACCACGGCGGTGTCATAGGAGGCCGACCTGTCCGCGAACATCAGGCTCTTGTTGTGCACGACCTGCTCGAGCAGATCGATCCGCCCCATCGCCTCGTTCGTGATGCCCGCCTGGTCGAGCATCAGCACGTCATAATAATGGCGCGACATGCCCTCGCGCAGCTTGCCGTTATGATGGAGCGCATGAAGGATCGTGACCTTTTCCCAGAAGGTCCGCGCAACGGCCAGCGTCGGCACCTCGGTCACCGGATCCGGCAGTTCCTCGGGAAAGTCTTCGGCCAGATAGGGCAAGATCGGTCGAAGCGCGAACGGTTCCGTGTCGCCGCGGGCGCCAAATTCCAGCTTGATGCGCGGCTTGATGTAACCGCTTTCATCCGCGCCGCCGTAATTCTCGCCATAGGCGAGCCCGTAACCCGAGGTGCGCGGATAGACGAAGAGCAGCGTCTGCTGGTCCTTGTCGTCGGGATCGAGCGCCAGGCTCCAGCCCTCGGCCGTGCCGAGAGCGACTTCGATTTCGCGCGCCAGGATCGGCATGGCGACCGTGGCGACATAAGCCTGTGCCGCCGCCTTGAGCGCCTTGGTCCGGCGCTCGCGCTCCTTGCCGGTAATGTCGCTGTCCATCGGCGAGGCGACTTCGCTGAGCAGCGGCGCCGCGCGGCTGATGGTGAGGTCGATATCTTCGGAGAAGCGCGCGATGATCCCATAGGCTTTCGACAGCGAGGTCCCGCCCTTGAAGGTCATGTGACCGGCGAGGTCGGGACACATGACGAGGCGGCGTAGCGTCCAGCAGACCCAGAAATCCTTCTCGATGATGATCGGCGTCAGATCCCGCCGCGCCGCCGCTTCATCGATAAAGGCGCGCCGATCCTCGGCTGGTCTGCGTGCGAACTCATCCATTGCGGGCGGCGCCGATCTTTAAGACGACGTCGCCCATCCATCCGGGCATCTCGGCCCTGGCCTGGGCGAGCATCCGCATGTCGCGATCATCGAGGCGGGCGGCGAAGTGCCGGATCTTGTCGCTATCGATATTGTCCTTCCCCAGATGCGCGAGCGCCTGCACGACCGCGTTGACCGAGTCCGGCGCATTGTCGAGCACCGGTGCGCGGCTGTGCTTGAGCGTCAGGCTGCGCCCGCCCGCTTGCCTGACCCGGGTGCGGCCGGTCGTGGCATAGCTGGCCCGGGCGGGAACCTGGGTCGATAGCCCGAGCCTGTTCGCCGCCGCCGCGCCCGACGGTGCGAGCTTGTCCCCGCTCTGCGTCGAGAGGGCCTTGGCGACATTGGCGGGATCGGGACTGAGCGCACCGAGCTTGTCATGCTGGCGCGGATAGTCATAAAGACCCCGGCCGATGCGCCGGATGTCGCCGGCGGTCACGAGGCGCGACAGCGCCATGTCGACCGACCCACGCGTCCCGAAGTCGACGAAGCTCTTGGGCGTGAACACCCAGCCGCGGCCCTTGCCGCGCACGCGCTTCATGATCCGATCGGCTACCGCAGACACTGGCTGTGCTCCTATCTGTTAGATAATAGCACGCTTTTTTCTAACAAGCTAGAAGCGCGTATCAGCGCCTAAATTCGCTATTTTCCAAGATATTTTGGCATCGCATCCAGATAGGATGCCAAGGCCACACAGGCAAGGTAGGCAAGCCGCCCGCGGGAGCGCCGGCCATCATCGTTCCCGATCCCGGTGAGGCGGTGGCCGCCCCTCGTCCGCACCTGTGGGCGGCGAAACGCCCTCCGGCTCGTTTCGGCGCTCCTGCGGCGGCCGTTCGGATTGCAGTATCTCCCGTGCGCGCGCGAGCCGCCGCGACACCGCCGGCGGCATCGCCGCCAGAAAGCCGGCGATTTCCTGCCCCAAGGCCCGATCTTCCGGTTTTCCGGTGGCGGCGAGCGCGACGGCGGCCTCGGCATAGGCGCCGCGGATCTGCTTCTGGCGCGCCAGCGCCATGACATCTTCCGGCCGGCGCTCCTGGTCGGCCGCACGCACGAAGCTTTGCGCCCGCAGTTCGTTGAGCTGCGCGAGATTGAGCCTGCGCCCCTCGGCCCCAAGCCGGGCATCGAGATGGAGCGCGGCTGACCGCACGCGCTTCTGGACATGACCGCGCGCCCGCCGGGGTGTCGCTTCCGCCGCGACACCGCGCGCGCGCAGCTCATGCGCGAAGGTCTCACGCATATGATGGAGATCCGCCTTGCGCGGATTGAAGCGGGTTCCGTCCGCCCCTTCGGTCGCCACCGTCAGATGGACGTGGGGATGATCGGTGTCGGTATGGAGCGCCAGCATATAGGCATGGTTCCCCTCGAACAGGATTCGCGCGAATGCCTGCGCCGCATCATGGAGCGTCTCGGCGTCGGTCGATCCCCCGGGCATCGACAGCACCAGCGACATCGACGTCGGCCGTTCCCGGCCATGTTCGTTCATGGCCTCGTCGAGCATCGCCCAGTCCTGAGCGATCGCCTTGAGCCGATCCGGCTCGGTGATAATCTCGCCCTCGCTCGATCGGACGGCGAGCTTCCCGTGGCGCGCCACATAGCCGAAATGCTCGGCGACATGATGAGCGCCATATTGCTTGCCGGAGACCTTCACCATCACCTCGGGCGCCTTGCGCACGATCCGCTCGAGCTTGGCGCGCGCCTCGGCCTGGCCCATCGACATCGGCCGGGCGGCCCCGCCCCCGCTTCCGCCCGGTTTGATCCGAACATAGGCGCCGCGCAGGGTCCGCTTGCCGCCTGCCGGCGGCCGCCAGGCCTCCATCAGGCTGGGAAGCGGGAGAACCCCCTCCTCCTCACGCATCGGCCATGTCCCAGTAGCGAAGATCGCCCTTGAGCGCGGCCCCGAGACCGGCGAGCGCATCGACGATCTCGGACCTAAAGCTTGCGACCCTGGCCGCTTCCCGCGCGACGTCGAGGCCGGATTCGACCATCACCGAGGCGTTGAGCGCGCGGGTCGCCTGGTTGAGGTTGATCCCGATCCGATTGAGCTCGCGCCACGCCTGCGCGACGGCCGCCCGCTCCTCGCGCGGCAAGGGCGCGTTTGCGCGCAAGCGCCGCGCCAGCAACGTGGTGATCCAGTCGGTACGCTTCATCCCCAGCACATCCGCCGCGCGGTCGAGCGCGGCGATCTCTTCCGGGATCAGCCGAACCTCGACCCGGCAGGTTGCGCGCTGGCGGGCGCGCGGCGCCTGATGCCCCTCCCCCGCCTCCATGGCCAAGGCGTCACCGATCAAGCGGCGCAGCAGCGCCGAGCGGCCGCCCGATACCGCCGCGAGCGCGGCGAAACGCTGGGCGACATCATCGTCGAGCCGAAAGGTGAGGACGGGCATGTCCCCAACGCTATTGTCATACATCCCCGGCGCCAAGCCTATCCGGCCCTTACCTTTACTCAACTCATCTTATAGTCTGCTTGGGCAGACTATTGTTCTTCGGCCAGCGAACCCCTCTCGAACACCGATCGTCCGCAGCAAGGGGCGGCGCCTTCGGCGCTGCCCCCGCCCATCGACACGAAAAGGGCCGCACCCCGAAGGGTACGGCCCAAACCATCGTGCAAGATAAACTACGAACGCGGAGGAGGCGGGTCAGTTGTTGGCAAGGCCTCGCTTCTCTCGCCGGTCGGACCGATCGACGAGGCAGCGACTTCACGCTCGCGGCCATCCTCGAAAATCACCGTGACCAAAGGCGCCAGCGGGAGCCACGCAGGGAAGCCGTCGACCAAGACCGGTAGTCTAGGAGATCGGATCGGCGCGGAGGGTTTGTCCGTGAGGCCCGATCGAACCGGATCGCGGTCGGTGGGGGCCAATGGCTGTGCCACAGGCGCCCGCGGAGGGACCGGCGCCGGGTGCGTCTGCTTGAGTTCGGCGATGAAGCGCGATCCTGCGGCGAGCGTTGCGCCGGCGTCGCCCCAGCTGGCGACATAGGCCTCGACCTCGGCAGGGTAGTCCCTCGCCGTCCGGTGCAGATCATAGAGAAGGCGAATAGGCGCAAACGGCAGGGCCGCCTTGAGATAGGCCGGCATGTCGCCATAGGCGGCATAGAGCGAGACGAACTGCTTGGATCGGCCGAGTGCCGCCGCGATCTCGACCTGGTTCATCCCGCCCTTCAGCATCCGGGCGATCGCATGGGCGAGCTCGACCGACGACAGATTGGCGCGCTGGTCGTTCTCGACGATCTGGTCGGCCAGCAGTTGCACTCCCTCGCCGACCGGCACGACGATCGCGGGGATCGTGGCAAGGCCCGCCAGCTGCGATGCGCGGAAGCGGCGCTCGCCCAGACGTATCCGGTGCATGCCGTTCGCGTCGGGCGGCGTAACCGTGATCGGCTGCAGCACGCCGCGCGACGCGATCGAGGCGGCCAGCTCGGCGAGCGCGTCATCGTCGAAGCTGCGCCGGGGATTGCCGGGGTCGGGCAGGATGCGCGCAAGTTCGATATCCTCGACCCGGCGCGCCCGTTCATGGTCGCCGACAAGAAGTCCGAACTCCTCGATGCGCTCGTCGAACTTGCCCATCAGGCGGCCGCGACCTCCTGGCTTGTCATGCGCCCCTCGATCTCGGCGAGCACCGCGCGGATCTCCTCGGCCGCCGCCTTGGCGCCGCTGCCGGTCTCCTGCCATACCGGACGATGATTTTCCGCGGCATGCTTGTAGGTCGGCCGCGCCTTGATGAAGGCCGGGAACATGAGCTTCTCGCCGACCGCATGCGCCAGCTTCACCGCATTCTCCATCTCGCGCCGGTCGAACGGATTGACCATCGAGGGGAGGAGCCCGAGGAAAGCGATCTTGCGGCCGGCGCGCGCGGCCTCGGCCTTGCGCAGCGCGGTCAGCAGCATCTTGGCGCATTCGACCGAATCCTCGGCAACCTGCACCGGCGCGATCACGGCATCGGCGACCGCCATCGCGCTCAAGGTGAGCTCGTCCCACTTGGGACCGGTATCGATAACGCAATAGTCGAAATGCGGGCGGAGCGCCGGGAAGCGGCCGATGAAGTCGCGCACATCCTGCGCCGCCTTGACCATCTGGAGACGGGGATCGGCACCGAGCACGGTTAGCCCGGCCTGCCCGTCGGCGCACAGGGCAGCGGCAGGATCGAACAGGTCGGCGGAAAATCCGCCTTGCCGCTCGGCGCCCAGGCGCCGCGTCGAGCTGCCCTGCGGGTCGAGATCGACGAAGGCGACGCGGCGCTCAGGCGGTTCAGCAAGATACCAGGCGAGATGACTGGCGAGGAAGGTCTTGCCGACCCCGCCCTTGAGCAGGCTGACGACGATCGTCTTCATGACCGCGGCACCTCAGCAATAGTCGTCAGGACCATCGCGCAGGTTGCGCTCATAATGATCGCGCGAGGACCAGTCGCCGCCACCCCCAATGCCGGGACCGGCATAGCGGAACAGATAGACGGTGAGGGCGAAGCAGCCGAACGCGAAGAGAAACGCGTGATCGGGATGCGCGGCGAAATATGCGGCCATGATAAGTCTCCTTGGAGCCAGTGAACGGGCAAGCGAACGGCGCCACTGGCGCCGGCCACGCGCAATCGCGCGACATCTCGGACCCGCGCCCTCCCCTCCCGCATTTGCGGATGCGGCGTCCGTTGCCCGCATAGTCTGCTCAAGCAGACTATGCGGGCCATCCCCCCGGTCGGGGGGATGGCTGCGCCGGATCAATATTCGTCGGCCAGCAGGATAGTGAGCACGCGCGTCGTGACCTCGGGGTTCGCGGCATCCGGCGAGCCATAGGCGAGCTCGAGATCGTAATAGTCGATCTTCCAGTAGAGGATCGCATCCTCGAACTCGAAGCGGCCGAAATCATGCTCGTCGATCGGATCGTTGTCGGGCGTGAAGCTGTCATAGTCGCGCACGATCCGGAGGATCTCCGCGCGGCGGCGAAAGCCGCGGAACAGGGCGACGTCGCCGATCAGCGCCGCAACGCCCGCAGTCATCACGATCTGGTTGCGGCCCGGGCTATGGATGGACCGGCGAAGCGCGTCATTGAGTTCGGCGACGCGGGCGATCCGCTCGGCCTGGCTCATCGCATTCGGGGAGGATTGGGACATGAGAACGCTCCTGATCTGTCCGGCCCCGCCCGCCGGGGCCTTCCGACAGGCGTGCCAAGGGCCGGCGGCAGAGCGCGGCCGCGCACCGGCAGGGTCGCAACGGCAGTGGAGAAGCCCGCAAAGCGGGCTTGCGCGGGCGCGCGCGCCGGCCAGGCAAGCCGACAGGAGGAAGGTCTTGGCGGGCGGGATCGCGAAGAGATGATCGCGGTGTCCTGATTCTCTGGCTCCGCGGAGAGCCCGGCGCTATCCTCCGCCCATCATGACGAGCAGCGCCACTCTCTTCCGCCTTGCCCCGGCCTGGACCGCGTCACTCCAGGCGATGCGGCTGCGCCAGATCCTCGTCCGATCGCAATGCCGCCGCTGCGGTGCGTTGATGCGCGAGGATGTCGATGCCCTGATCGGGCTCCATGGAGCAGGCGCCAGCCTCATCGACCGGCAGGCCCGATGCCGCATGGTCGGCTGCGACGGCGCGGCCTATTATCTCGCGGCGCGGGGCCATGACCGTCCCTGGCACATATTGCTGCACGATGAGCACCTGCGTGCGGGCCTGGCCAACTGCCCTCCAGCGCGCGGCGCGACCGGCCGGGCCATAGTTTGCGCGCAGGGTTGAGAAGTGCGAGCAGTCACGGCAGGGATCGTCACCCGAATGGGCTGAGACTTGGCACAAGGCTCAGGGCGAAGCCTAGAGCCCGGTCCGGCCGCGCCGGAGCCGCCATTCTCAGCGCATAGATGCAGAGAAATCCGACTTTCAGACGGCAACCGCCCGTCGCAGATTGCCAAGTGCAGAACACAATTTCTGCGATACCTTACGGAGCTGCTGAAGCCTCTCCGCCGCCTCGTTCTCTTCGATCACGAGCGTCGAACGATCAGCCTGCCGTGCCCGGATCGCGATCACACGAAAGATGGCGGCCCATCGACTGGTCCGTTCGACTGTCAGCTTCGCCTGGCCATGGGCGAGCATCGTGCGCAGCCCTTCCTGGTGCCGAAATTCCGCCAGCAGGCTCGCGACACCCTTTCCCTCCACGGAAAAGGGGCCGCCCTCATTGACGAGTGCAGCAAGGTCATCGAGCCGTTGCCCGACCAAATGCCGTAGCTTCACCGACTGTCCTCGTCCCGGCTGAGCGCTCAGATGCAGCAAAGTCTCGGTAACGGCCACCTCCACCGCGGCGAAGCATTGCAGACAGGCACCGCGCCAGGCGTTCACCTCCTGGGTGACGCGCGCCCACAGGGCATCATCGCCGGCATTCGCTATCGCAGCCTCAATCGTCATTATCGCAGCATAGTCGCGGCATCTGAACAATCGGTTCTCGTCTTCGGCGCAAGCCGCGAGCGAAGCGCGGGGAATAACCGGGAGCCGAGCGGCTCCCGGTCGAGCCGTCAGGCAAAGGGATCGAATTCGGTGACGATGGCGACGCTGCCGTCGGCGTCTTCGGCGGTGATAACCCCGTAATGCTGCCCGATCGCGATGACGAAGGTGACCATCATGAGGCTGCGCGAGAGGCTGAAGGCGTGGCGGCGAGCGATTGCGATGTCGGTGAACATGTCGAGGCTCCTTTGCGCGCCGGCGGGTTCGTCCCGCTCGACAGGCGCCCGATGTGTCCGGCCGGTGGCCGCGATCACTTTTTTGGCTGGAGGCCCAAAAAGCCGTAGCGAAGCGACCGGACCCCTTGCGGGTTGATCGCAAAAGGTCACCGGGTGGACCAAGGATCGCGCCGATTGAGAGCGGGCGAACCCGCCGGCCAGGAGGCCAGGTCCCCGCCGATGTCGCGCCCCACCCCTTGCCCTGCCTGCCGCTCCATCCAACGGGTCCGGATGACAGGCCGCCGCTTGTCGGTTAGCCCCGCCGGATGCTGTTCCCGCTCCTGCTTGCCGCCGCCGTGGTCCCCAATGATCAGACCTTCGCCTGCACACCGACGCGCGTCTGGGATGGCGATGGCCCGATCTGGTGCCGCGAGGGCGCCCATGTGCGGCTCGCCGGCATTGCCGCGCGCGAGATCGACAACAGCTGCCGCCCCGGCCAGCCCTGTCCGAGAGCAAGTGGCCCGGCCGCCCGCGATGCGTTGGTGCGCCTGCTTGGCGGACCGCGCGGCCAGACATCCACCGGGCATATTCGCGTGGCTGGCCCCACCATGCGCTGCGTCTCGACCGGCGAAGCCAAGGGCAACCGGACCGGCGCCTGGTGCAACGCGCCCGGCATCGGCGATCTCAGCTGCGCGATGATTGCGACCGGCACCGTGCTGCGCTGGGAGCGCTATGCCAAGGGGCGATGCCGATCCCGCTGATCCGCTTGGGACCATGCCGCGCCTGAACAGGATAAGAGGCCCGGCGGCGATGCCGCCGGGCCGCCCTGTCCGAGCTCAGAAGGGGATTTCATCGTCTTCGGGCTCGTTGCCGCCGCCGCTATTCTCGTTGGACTTGGCGCGGGTGAGGAAGGTCACCTCGTCGGCGATGATCTCGACGCCGTAGCGTTCGATATTCTCGCTGTCGGTCCAGCGGGTGTAGTGGATACGGCCCCGGACCATGACCTTCATACCCTTGTCGACATATTGCTCGACCGTCTTGCCGACGCCGTTGAAGCAGGTGATCCGGTGCCATTCGGTGTCCTCGAGGCGGCGATTGTTGTCGTCGCGCAGGATCTTGCCGTTGCTGTCGCGCTTCGGGCGCGAGGTGGCGAGGCTGAAATGGGTAATGCGGGTGCCGCCCTGGGTGGTGCGGGTTTCCGGCGTGCCACCGACATTGCCGGCGAGGATGACGAGGTTCTGCATGGCCTGAGTTCCTTCGATGTGGGTCCAAGGGACCGTCCCTTCGACTGATCCCCGGCCAAGGCGGACAGGACGGCCCATCCACCGGCAGCGCAGCGCCGGGGAACCCCGAGACAAGGGGTGGTGCGGGCAGCCGTGGCACACGGCAACTCGGCCCGATGGCTTGCGGGTTGGATGGGCCGGACGGCCGGCTTAGGGGTCAGATGAGGAGAAGGACGGTGCGTCGCTTGGGCCATGACCGGAGCCCACCCAGCGAAACCGCCGATATTGCCGGCTTTGCCGAGCACGCCGGTCCGGCATCTCGCGGACCTTACGCCCGTGCCTTATCTGCCCGTCCCTTGAGCCGCAGGACGGGATTGTAGATCCTTCGCATGGCCACTCGCGGGCTCGACACGACGTCCGTTGCACGATCACGCGGAGGGGGAAGAGGAGGTACGCAAGGTGGCGGCGCCTGGCGTGGCTGGCCTCAGGCAGGCCGCCACGGCATCGAGGAGCTGCCCGGTCTCGCAAAGCACGGCGCCGATGTCGCAGGCATAGCCACCTGCCACCAGCGCGTCGATCCGATGCACGGCATAGGCCGGGCCGAGGCTCTTGATGAAATCGGCCAGCGGACGACCGGGCGCCGGCAGGCCTAGCTGCCGCGCCTCGTCGAGGGCGCGGACAAGGTCATGACGGATATCGCGGGCCAGCGCATCGTCCGTCCAGCCATGACCCAAAAGATGCGCCTTCAAACCCAGTTCGCAGGAGATCGCGAGCAAGTGCAGTGCCGGCGCAAGCGCAATAGGCGCGCCAATCTGCGCGCCGCGATGAAATTCGCGCGCTCGATCGAGAAACACGGCTGCAAGCACCGGATCGCCGGGCGCCGCCAATCTTTCGATCGCGCGCCAGCGGCGCGGCGTCAGCTGGCGGAGCCAGGAGGGACCGGCCTGGTTGCGAAGATGCCGTAAGTAAGCGCCATCGGCTTCGTCCACATCGCGGCCTGTCGACCATAAGGACAGCAGCTTCGCCTTCCAGTGGCGGCCATGCGCGGCGCGGAAGGCAAGGAGCGCGCACGCACTGGCGCGATCGGGCATGAACATGATGCGGAACCTCCGAAGGGAACAAGGGACGCATCCGCCCCGCCCCCTCCCCTCCGGCACCGGAATCCGCGAGATTGAGAAAAGCCGGCCGCCGAAGCGGCCGGCACGGCGGTCAGCCGCGAGATAAAGCCGCCGGCGGCGTTCCGAGCGGTCCGCGGCGATCGACGACATGGATGCCGCGCGCCTTGGCCTCGACCACCAGCCTTTCGGTGACGCCGTTGCCCTGGAAGGCAATGACGTAGCGCGGCTTGACCGAGAGCATCTGCTCGTTGCGCCGGAAGCCGGCACGATCGCCAAGCTTGCGATCAAGGCCGAACCGCAGCTGCTGGATGCCGTTCTGCTCGGCCCAGGATGCTGCAAGACGCTCGATGCCCTTCATGTCGCCGCCATGGACGAGATACATGTCGCCCACACGTTCGCGCACGGCCTTGAGGGTCCGCAGCAGATTGTCGGCAAACTGCTTGGCCTCGTCGTCGCTGGCGAAGCGAAGGCGCCCGCCGGCGAAGACCACGGGCGTGCCATGGACCATATTGGCATCGCGCACCCGCTCGCGCCGCGCCTGCAAATAGGCCCGGCCATCGACGATCGCAGCGGTCGTGCCGAGCGAGATGCGGTTGCCGGTCGCGGGCACCCAGGAGCGGCCGGTCTCATGCAGATAGTGGCGCGCCGCGGTGTCGCGCATCCCCTCATAGGCCTGGGCGGACTGCTCGACCTTGCGAGCGAGATCGATCTTGTCCTCGAGATCAGCGGTCGCGATCTCCGATCCGTCCTGCTCGGCGAGCAGGAGCCGGATCTCGTCGGTCAGGCGGTCGATCAGCTGATGCTTCTTGGCGGCCGCGCGGTGGAAGAGATTGACGAAGCCCCAGCCCAGATCCTCGATGTCGCGTTCGAGCGCGGTGAAGGGGAAGAGCGCGAAGAGATCGCTCCAGATGGCGCTGACGGTCTGTTCGAGCGCTTCGGCCGGCGGCGGCGCTTCCATCGAGCGTTGGTCGCCCATCAGGTCGAGATGGCCGAGTTCGAGTGCTTGGAGCACTGCTGAAAGGGAGCTGGTCATGAGGGATTGCCTTTCCGTGTCGCAGGGCCGGCGGCCTTCCCGCCGGATGCGCACCCTCCGGGCCATCGAAAAAGCGGCGGCGGCACCGCCGGGCAACGCCCAAGGGGAACCCGATAAGGTCCGGGTGGTGCGGGCAGGCGCGCCTCGGCGCGCCAACACGGCCGGAGCGTTCGGGTTGCCGCCGCCAGCGCGATGGCCCATGTGCCGCATCCTCTGGCGAAAGGCGCGAAGGCCCTGTCGCGTCAGGCATTCATGACGCAGAGGACCTTAAGAAGGGCACCCGCAACCCGATCTCCCGATACGCACAGGACGGCATGAAAGCGCGTCGCATCGGAAGAGCCCGGCCGTCAGGCCTTCGACCGTGAGGCCAGATCTTGGGCCGCGTCGCGCTTGGCGGCTGCCGCCTTGCGTTCCGAATAGCGGTCCACGAGTTGATCGGCATGGCGACGTGTCAGCACCGTGAAGCGCACCAGCTCCTCCATGACGTCGACGATCCGGTCATAATAGCTTGAGGCACTGAGACGGCCGTCCTCGTCGAACTCCTTGAACGCCATAGCAATGCTCGACTGGTTGGGGATGGTGAACATGCGCATCCACCGCCCGAGCAGCCGCAACGTGTTGACCGCGTTGAACGACTGCGATCCGCCCGAAACCTGCATGACGGCCAGGGTCCGGCCCTGGGTCGGACGCATGCCGCCGAATTCGAGCGGCAAATGGTCGATCTGCGCTTTCATGATGCCGGTGATCTGGCCGTGCCGTTCGGGACTGCACCAGACCATGCCCTCGGACCAAAGCGCATGCTCGCGAAGCTCATGCACCGCCGGGTGATCATCGTCCTTGATCTGGTCGGGGAGCGGGAGATCGGCCGGATCGAAGATCCGCACTTCGGCGCCGAAGAGGATGAGCAGCCGGGCCGCTTCCTCGACCGCGAAGCGACTGAACGACCGCTCGCGCAGCGAGCCGTAGAGGAGGAGGATGCGAGGTTTCGGCTCAAGCGCGCCGAGCCCGGCGGCGAGATCGGGCCGGATCATTGCACGGTCCAGCGCGGGCATGTGATCGGGTTCGGGAAGGATACGAAGACGCGACATCAGGCAATCCATTTGTACAAAAGGGCGGCGCTCGCCGGGCATAGCGATCGGAACTCGGCCGATTGCGCGATGACGGCAGGAACGTCGGTCCGTTCGGCTGTTTCATAGCCGTGACGGCGAAAGAAAGGCTCGGCGGTCGTGGTGAGCAGGTACAGGCTAGTCGCGCCCTCATCAGCTGCAGCGCGTTCGACTGCCGTGAGAATGGCACCGCCCAATCCGCATCCGCGCCGATCGGCCTTCACGACCAGCGAGCGCAGCAGGCGGTCGGAGCCGTCGCCTTCGATCCCGCCATAGCCGACAAGGCCAACATCATCCTCGAACCGAAAGAAGCGGCGTCCCGCCTCGGCGAGATCACTGGCAGGCAGACCCGCCGCGCTCAGCTCCGCCATCAGGTCGGAAAGCGACCTGGAATCCAGCAGTGTAGCGATCATGCAGGAACGCGTTGCTCGTACCAGGGCCGCGTCTTCTTGACGATGCTGACGACAGACAGCATTACCGGCACCTCGACCAGCACGCCCACCACGGTCGCGAGCGCGGCCCCGGAATTGAGGCCGAACAGGCTGATCGCGGCTGCAACCGCGAGCTCGAAGAAATTGGACGCGCCGATCAGCGCGGCCGGAGCGGCGACGCACCAGGCCACGCCGAAGCGCCGGCTGAGCCAATAGGCCAGGCCCGCATTGAAGTAGACCTGGATGAGGATGGGAATGGCAATCAGTGCGATGACCAGCGGATGAGCCAGGATCGCCGGGCCCTGGAAGCCGAACAGGAGGACGAGCGTCGTCAGCAGCGCAACCAGCGACACCGGCCCAAGCGTTGCCAGCAGCCGATCGAGCGCCGGCTGCCCGCCTGACGATAGCAACGCCCGACGAATGATCTGCGCGACGATGACGGGCACGACGATATAGAGCAGGACCGAGATGAGCAGCGTGTCCCAGGGCACTGTGATCGAGGCGACCCCGAGCAGCAGTCCGACCAGCGGTGCGAAGGCGAAGACCATGATCACGTCGTTGAGCGCCACCTGGCTCAGCGTATAGGTCGGCTCGCCGTCGCACAGGTTCGACCAGACGAACACCATCGCCGTGCAGGGGGCGGCGGCGAGCAGGATGAGCCCGGCGATATAGGCGTTGATCTCGCCCTGCGGCAGCAGCGGCCGGAAGAGCCATCCCAGGAACAGCGTGCCGAGCAGCGCCATTGAAAAGGGCTTCACCGCCCAGTTGATGAAGAGGGTGACGCCGACGCCCTTCCAGTGTTGGCGAACCGACCCCAACGCGCCGAGGTCGATCTTGAGCAGCATGGGGACGATCATCAGCCAGATCAGCACAGCCACGACCAGGTTCACGCGCGCGATCTCAGCCGATGCGATGGCTGCGAACAGATTCGGCAGCGAATAGCCGAGCGCGATGCCGACAGCGATGCAGAGCGCCACCCAGACGCTCAAATAGCGTTCGAAGCTGTTGATCGCCGGCTTGGGTCGTGCCGCAACGGTCGCGTTCACGCCCCGATCCTCTTGCCGGCGGCGTCGATGACCTGCTCGCCATCTTCCTTGGTGAAAGCCCCGCGCTGGGCGGACGGGAGAAGATCGAGCACCTCTTCCGATGGACGGCAGAGTTTCACGCCGAGCGGCGACACAACGATTGGCCGGTTGATGAGGATCGGATGTTCGATCATCGCATCAATGAGCTGGTCATCGCTGAGCGTCGGATCGGCAAGACCCAGCTCGGCGAAGGGCGTGCCCTTCTCGCGGAGCAACTGGCGTGCGCTGATGCCCATGCGGGCGATGAGCGAAACCAGGCGCGGGCGGTTGGGCGGCGTCTTGAGATATTCGATCACATGCGGCTCGATCCCGGCGTTGCGGATCATCGCCAGCGTGTTGCGCGACGTCCCACACTCGGGATTGTGATAGATGACGATATCGATTGCGGCATTGCTCATGCGCTGGGTGCCTTTTCGCTTGGGAGGTCGGCGCGGCCCTGTTCCTTGCCGATCCGGTTCAGCCGGTTCTGTAGACTCATCTTGTCGAGGCCTTCGAACGGCAGGTTGGTGAACAGCGAGATGCGATTGAACAGCATCCTGTAAGTATCGAAGAAGGCCGCGTGCTGCACCGTTTCGCTGTCCTCGATAGCGGCCGGATCGGGCACCCCCCAATTGGCGGTCAGCGGCTGCCCCGGCCAAACCGGGCAAAGCTCATTGGCGGCATTGTCGCAAACGGTGAACACGAAATCCAAGGACGGCGCATCGGGGCCGGAAAACTCTTCCCAGCTCTTCGAGCGGAACCGGCTTGCGTCGTAGTTCAGCTTCTCCAAGAGATGAATGGTGAACGGATGGACCTCGCCCTTGGGCTGGCTGCCGGCGCTGAACGATTTGAAACGGCCTAGCCCCTCACGGCTGAGGATCGCCTCGGCCATGATGGAACGGGCGGAATTGCCCGTGCAAAGAAACAGTACGTTCAACAGGCGATCCGTCATGTTGATGTCCTTTCAGGCAGCACGACAGGCAAGCAGTTCATCCGCAAGTGGATGGCAGAGCTCGGCCCGGCCACCACAGCAGTCCTTGACGAGGAACAGCATCACGGAGCGTAGCGCATCGAGATCGGCGCGGTAGTTGATGATCCGGCTGCGCCGCTCGGATGTGACCAGGCCGGCACGCGCCAGGGTCGCCAAATGCACCGACATCGTGTTCTGCGGGACATCCAGCGCCTTGGCGACCTCGCCGGCGGGAAGGCCTTCGGGTTCGTGACGCACCAGAAGGCGGAAGGCGTCGAGGCGCGTGGCTTGGGCAAGCGCGCCCAACGCGACGATGACAGATTCGTTATCCATATATCCACGATAGCGGATATATGGATATAGTGCAATCGGCGACATGGCGAGATCAAGCAGCCGCCTGCTCGTCCAGATCATCCTCGCAAGCGAGATCGGTTGCCCGCAGCAGAAACCCGGCGGCTTCCTCGGCTCGCGCAGCCGCCGTCAGCAATGCGCGATTATCCTTGCGCAAAATGGCGAGCCAGGATCCGATATAAGCCGCGTGGTCGTCGAGATGGGTGGTTGGGAGACCCACATCGGCGCCAACCAGCGCTGCTGTCAGTTCGGCGACCAACTCCTCGAACGCATATGCCTGATCGCCGAAGCGCTTCCCGAACGATCGGGCAAGCCGGGCTGGATGGCCTGTCCAGTGGCCGGCCTCATGCGCAATGGTGGCTGCCCAGGCGGCGCGCGTGTCGAATTGCTCGACCGGCGGCATGGTGATGACGTCCGCGCGCAGATCATAATAAGCACGATCGCCGCCGCATCGCAGCCGCGCGGGCAGCCGATCGACGAAGCGCTCCGCCCGCGGACCGAGCCGGTCGCCCGGCGGGACGAGGGAGAGGGCTTCGGGATAGAAATCGCCCGGCAGTGTATCGATCTGATCGGCATTGAAGACCGCATAGGACCGCATGACCCGGCGCTGCTCATCGACGAGCTCACCCGGACGTTCGTAGGAATCGACCTTCTTCGAATAGGCTTTGTAGAAGATCGCAAATTGCGACTGCTCACCGGCACGGACCTGCCCGCCGAGGCTTTGTGCTTGCCGATAGGTCATCCAGTAGCGGGACCGATAGCCGCACTGCTCGGCGGCCAGCCATAGCCAAAAGGTGTTCATGCCGCGATAGGGCTCGCCATTGGCGCGCAGCGGGCGCCCTTGCGCGGCGCATGATCGCCAGGGCCGTACCCAGGGACGCACACCGGCCTCGAGCCGGTCGATGATGGCGCGCGTGATGGTCTCGGCCGGCGAGGGCCGGCCCGATGATTGGGTCATGGTGGATACTCCGCGAAAGAGCGGCTGTCTCAGCGCCGCCGATGAAGGGCGGCGGGCGACACGAAAGCGCCGCCCGCCGTTAGGCGTTCGCCTCAGGCGGCCTGTTCGAAGTCGCCAGCATCGCCATCGGGGGCGATCTCCCCTGCCCCGCCGTCGCTGTCGTCTTCATCGCTGAGGAAAGCGGAATAGCTCCGGAAGCTTTCGGGCTTTTCGATCGCGCCGAACCGCATCTCGTCGGGCAGCCAGGAGAGCGCCTTTTCCCGGACTTCGGCCTCGACGATGCCCTGCCCCGAACAGAGCGCAGCGCAGGCATTGGCAAGGTCACCCTTCTTGGCGTCCTTGTATCGGCCGCGCAGCACCGGCCCGCCGATCTCGTCGAGCGCTTCGAGCATGACGTCCTTCTTCACCCGCCCGAAAAAGTTCTGGGCATCGGGCCGCCACCATTGCGCGACATCAATGTCGAGCAGCCGTCCGAGATGATCGTGGAAGCCGTTGCGGCGCCCGCCATCGTCGACGTTGAGTGTCGGCTCCAGCGTCTGCGCCATGACATGGGCGAGCCAATCGGCGCGCGCCTGTTCATCCAGTTGCCGGAAGGCATCGAAGCGGGACGACAGCGTGTTCCCGCCTGCCCAGCTCACATCGAGCGCCTGGCGCTGTTCGGTCAGGACATTGCTCGCCGCGCTACCTTCATCGCGGAAGCTGACGATCGGGAAGCTCGCGGCGGCGGCCTGCAACGTCGCGTGGTCCCGGACATAGCTGCTGGCGAACACCGTCCGGTGCGCCATCAGGAATATCGTGAGATCGAGCGCGAACCCGGCATCCGAGGCGACATGGGCTGCCAGGATCTGCCGGCGCTGGGTCGCGAGTTCGTCAACCAGCGTCGCGCTGAGCCGGGAGGCCGCGACCTTGCCGGACGGTGCTTCGGGTTCTGCATCCTCGCCCGCCTGCCGGATGGCGCGCTCGCTGAACATGCGGCTGTGCACCCGCGGACTGCCATCGGGCGCCAGATAGATGAAGGTGCCCAGCTGGTCCTTGATCGCATCATCGACCATCGTGCGCGACGCCTCGATCGTATCGAGTTCCCGCTCGATGTCGGCGAGACGCGCCGAAGCCGCCTCGGCCTCGGGCGTGCCGTCCTCGAGTTCGGTCTCAAGTTCGCGGATGAGCGCGTCGCCCTCATCCGAGAGACTATCGACGCGCTCCTGCTCGTCCCCGCTCAATTCGCGCAGCGGCGGATGATATTCGTGGAGCTGGCACTCCGTATCATAGGGCACATGCGTCGCGAGAACCGGCGTCACGAACGCCAGCTTCTGTTCGGCAGCGAGCGCTTCCGCGGCCGCTTCAAGCTTCTGGGCGGCCAGCTGCTCGATGAGCTCCACGTCGATCCAGCTCTCGTCCACATCTTCACCGAACAGGTCGCGCTCGATCCGGCCGCCCGCGCCGACATAGGCCTCGCGGCCGACGAACCGTGCCTTGGCGTCGGTCGCCTTGACCGTTCCGTTGAGGAGCGCACGGCGGATATTGTCGGGATTGTCGCCATAATAGGACCGGCTCATGCTCTCGAACACGCGCGCCTGGCGATCGACGTCGGGCGTGACGGCATAAGCCTGGGCGACCCCCAGCGTGATCTCGCCCGCCGCCAGCGCCGCGAATACGAGAGGAGCCAGTTCGGCAAGCCGTACCCGCTGCTCAACGAAGCGGGTCGTGACGCCGAAACGTTTCGCCACATCCTCGGCACTCGCGCCCTTGTCGAGGAAGTGCTTGAAAGCCGAGCACTCATCCGCCGGGTTCATCGCGACGCGGTGGAAATTCTCGGCAAGGCTCGCTTCGGCCGATCCAGCATCATCCTCGAGCACCAGCACCTGAACCTCATGGTCCCCGGCAAGCCGACCTGAATCGATCAGCCGCTGGAGCGCCCGCAAGCGGCGGCCACCCGCCTTGACGGTGAAATGTCCTGCCTTCTTGAGCGGCGTGACCACGAGATTCTGCAACAGGCCATGCGCGGCGATATTGTCGGCGAGGCTGTCGAGGTCGGCATCGCGATTGGATTTGCGGACATTGTCCTTCGAGAGCGAGAGGTTCTTGACCTTCACGGACTGGATCATCGGTTGTCTCCTTCGAGGGTTGCGCCGACCTCGTCGGCCGGCTTGAGCCACTCAGGCCCACCCGGCCGAAGGCCCCCTCCCCTCTCTTCGGTCGCTTGGCGCGGCCGCGGGTCAGTCCGTGATCCTGGCGAGGATCTCGAGGGCGCGGCTCGGGGGAACGAACAGCCGCGTGCGGTGCTGGATGATCTCGGTGAAGCAGCCCGCCGCCTTGAGATGCGGCAGCGCCTCGGGCTTCCAGTCCAGCAATTCGAGGCGTTGATCGCCGGCGACCAAGGCGCGCTTCAGCCGCAGCGCTCCGATCGGCATGATCTCGCCCGAGGTGCGGACGTGCTCGACCCGCGCGCCGAGGTCGATCTCGACATGGGCCGCGATGCCGAATGCGCTGGCAATCCGCTCAACCAGCGGCGCCGGAATAAGACGCCCGAGAAGCGACTGGCCGTCATCGCTCGTCAGCCGCCAGACCTGGACATGATCGTCGGGCAGCTTGCCCCACACCGGAAGCAGCAGGCCAGTGACCAGATAGATGATCTGCGTGCGCGTCTGCGCCGCCATTGCGTCGCATTCGGCCTGCCAGGCTTCGTCGAAGCTCGCCCGGTCCACGTCGGTCCAATGGGTTTCGGCGAAGAGGTCCTGCCGGTGCCGTTCGGTGCGCGTCGGCCGCACCAGCTCATAGCGGCGCACGGTCCGCCCCTCTTCGTCCGTCAGCGAGAAGGTCGGCCGGCAAATGGCGGCCTTGCCGGAACGCGGGTTGATCAACCCGCGCGCTTCCGGGTCGGCCAGAAGCCAATGCGCTCGCTCCAGGGTCAGCGGCCGATATCGCTCCTCGGTTTCGATACGCAGGATCTCGGTTTCGGCGCCGCTCACGGGATCGCGCCGGATCACCGTCCGGTCGAGGATCGAAATACGGTCGGCCGCGATCGTTTCGACGCCAAGATCGAGGGTGCCGGCCTCGCGTGCCTTTTCCACCCGTGCTTCGATCAAGCCGAGATATTCGTCGAAGATCGCGTTCTGCAGGTCGATGCGCAGCGCCAGGATGCGGTTCAACCACCGCTGGATCGTGGGCAAGGTCTCGGTGAGCCCCCCGCCCTCCCCGGCCAGGTTCAAACCGGTGAGCGCCTGGAACTGATCGAAGTGGACCGATTGGAGTTTTGCCTGGAACAGCAGGCGAAACCACTGGTCGAGCGATTCCCGCGCGAAGTCGGACTCCAGATTGTCGCGGGGGTCGAAAAGTCCCTGCCCGCCGGTCTGGCGTTGGCCACGGGTCAGCGCGCCCAGGCTGTCGAGGCGCCGGGCGATGGTCGAGATGAACCGCCGTTCGCCACGGCAATCGGTGGAAACGGGCCGAAACAAGGGCGGGCAGGCTTGGTGGGTGCGGTGCGTGCGGCCCAGCCCCTGGATCGCCGCGTCCGCGCGCCAACCGGGCTCGAGGAGATAGTGAATGCGGCGGCTCTGATTGGGCGCGTCGAGGCTGGCGTGGTAACTCCGCCCCGTGCCGCCGGCGTCGGAGAAGATCAGGATGCGCTTTTCGCCGCGCATGAAGATGTCGGTCTCCGCGAGGTTCGTGCGCGCGCTGCGCCGTTCGATCCGCTGACGGCCGTCGGCATCGACGACGATCCGCCGGCTGCGGCCCGTCACCTCGGCCACAGCCTCCGTCCCGAAATGCCCGATTATGTGATCGAGCGCCGAGCCGACGACCGGCAGCGCACAGAGTTGCTCGAGGAGCTGGTCGCGCATGGCCATCGCTTCCCGGCACAGCACGGGCTGCCCGGCCTCGTCGATCATCGGTTCCGAGCGCACCGTGCCGCTATCGTCGGTATAGGTGCGCATCTGGCGCACGGGAAAGGCCGCGGTCAGATAATCGACCAGGAATTCGCGCGGGGACAGCTCGATATCGAGCCAGGCGCGCTCCTCGGGGGACAGGTCGGCAAGGGCACGATCGAGCATCGCTTCCGAGGTCGACACGAGCTGGACGACGGCGCAGTCGCCGCGCGCGAGATCGGCGGCGATCGCCGGGATCAGCGAGGGCAGCTTCATCGACAGCAGGATCTGGCCGAAGAAGCGTTGCTTGGTCGATTCGAAGATCGACAATGCCGCGGCCTTCGCGCCGCTATTATAGGTGGCACCGCTGAAGCCGTCGGTGACGCGCGTGGCGGCGAGCGCGGCCTGCAGATTGTTGTGAATGATCGCCCAGGCATCGGCATAGGCATTGTAGACGGCGATCTGTTCTTCGCTGAGCCGATGCTCGAGGATGTCATATTCGACGCCGGCGAAGCTGAGCGCCCGCGCGGCATAGAGGCCCTGCGCTTTGAGGTCGCGGGCGATCAACTCCATCGCCGCGATGCCGCCTCGGCGCAGGGATTCCACGAAGGCCCGCCGGTCGGCGAAGGCCGTCTGCGGTCCCCACAATCCGAGGCGTGTCGCATAGGCAAGATTGTTGACATCCGAGGCGCCCGTCGCCGAGGCGTAGAGAATCCGGGCGCGCGGAGCGAGATTTTGCAGGCGGACGCCGGCAATGCCCTGCTCGGACCCTTTCGTGGCGCCGAACCGGCCCTCGCCGCCGGCCACCCCGGCCATTTCATGCGCCTCGTCGAAAACGATGACGCCGCTGAAATCCTCACCCATCCATTCGATCAGCTGGCGCAGCCGCGTGCCCCTGTCGCCGCGGTTGGAGCGCAGGGTGGCATAGGTCAGGAAGAGGATCCCATCGCCCAGCGCGATCGGGGTGCCGAGCTTCCACTGGTTGAGATGCTGGATGTCGAGCGGCAAGCCGCCAAGCGCCGACCAGTCCCGGCGAGCGTCTTCGACCAGCGTCTCGCTCTTGGATATCCAGAGGTGGCGGCGGTTGCCACGCAACCACTGGTCGAGGATGACGCCTGCCACCTGCCGCCCCTTGCCGGCGCCCGTGCCATCGCCAAGGAAAAAGCCGGTCCGATAGGCGTTACCGGCCTCTGCCGGCGACAGCGAAAGACCCTCCTCGCTGGATATGAACCGCCCGGGAAGATCGCGCTCGAACGCCGCGCCAGCGTAGATCAGCGTTTCGAGCTGCGCGTCCGAGAGCAGGCCGTCGTCCAGGATCCTGGCCGGCAGCACGGGTTCATAAGCGACCGGGGGTGCGGCAATCGATCCCATTGCCTGCGATTCGACCAGCGCGCTTGGGTGCTCACGAGCATCGGCAATCAGCAGACGGCTCGGCCGATAGGGCAGGTAAATCCCTTGCGGTTCGCCCGCGGGTGCGGGCGCGTCGAGACGGTGATAGGCGACCGCGCGGGTCGTGGGCAGGGTCACCGCCGCACGCGAGCAGACGGGGCGGGTCCGCCGCGTGAGGCCCCGGAACAATCCGCTGGGGCGGGAGATCGGCTGCGGCTGCGGCGCGCATGGGGTCGCCATCGCATCGATGGCCGCAAGCGCAGCGCCGAGCGTCGTGCAGGTCTGGCGCGGGACCGAGCCCCCTGCCCCGTCCTTTTCGAGGAGTATGAGCTGGACTGCCTGGCCGGTGCCGTGCTTGGCATAGGCATCGGGCGGCAGGTCGAGATGCAGCCGGGCATGCGCGCCCGCAGTGGCGTGCAGCCAATCCGCGTCCTCCGTCTCGATGCGGTCGGGGAGAATAACGGCGCAGCGCCCGCCTGGAGCAAGCCGCAACAGCGCGGAGCGCAAATGGCGAAGCGCGGCATGGCGATCGCGCGCGCGCCCCTGGCTTCGCGAGAAGGGCGGATTGAGGAGCACGACGCTCGGCACCAGTTGCGGATCGAGCATATCGTCGATCAGTTCGCCATCATGCGTGCTCAGCCTGCCTTCGGGAAAGGCGTGACGCAGCAAACGCGTGCGCCAGGCATCGATATCATTGAGAAGGAGGCGCGCGCCGGCGAGATGGGCGTGTACGGCCAGGAGGCCGGTCCCGGCCGAGGGCTCGAGCACGATATCGTGTGCCGTGATCGCGGCTGCCTTGGCGGCAAGGAAGCCGATCGGCGCCGGTGTCGAGAATTGCTGGAACGCGATCTGCGTTTCGCTACGCACGCTTTGCGTGGGAAGCGCCGCCGTCATAGCGATCAGCTGGGCGAGCCGCGCATTCGCATCTGCCGGGAGCGTCGCGTTCTTCAGATGGAGGACCTGCGCGAGTTCGAGCACATCGTAGGCGTCGCGCAATGACCACAGGCCATCGGCGCTCGAGCCACCGAAAGCGGAGGTCATTTCGGCAAGGAGGTCGTTACGTGCAACCGGACATCCTTCGGACAGCCGGTCGGCTATGCCTTGAGCAGCGGTACGGGCGGGATCATCGAGCGGCAGCGTGAGCGCGAGGGGGTGTGTGGCCATGGGGCATCTCCAGGTCTGACACCTGGCATCAGCGCCAGGTCATCAGCCGGAAGGCTCCCTCCCCTTTCAGGCCGCCTCGGCGGCCCGGCGGACACGCCAAGCATCATTCCAGTCCGCGTGCCGTTCCGGCAGCCGGAGCACCAGTTCGCGTCCATTGGCTGTGAGATGGGGGCGGGCTTTTTTGAGCATGGCGGCAGCGGCGGCACCGCGATCGCCATAGACGATGATACGCTTGACCCGTTCGGGGATGGCGACAAGCCCAAGGCGTTCGACCCCGCCCAGCGCCCAGGTGGGCGTTCCGAACCAGGCCATTGCTGAAAGGGCGTCCTCGATGCCTTCGGCAAGGCCAAGCTCCTCGCCGGCCGGCGCCAGACGAATGGCCGCGTCGCCGAGAAGGCCAAGGGCAATCTTCGGCTTTGGCATGGGTTTGTGCAGGATGTCGGCGAGATCGAGGCAGGTCCGCTGGACGGCGACAACCCCCAGATCATTCTCGACCGCGGCGATCATCGCCGGAAAGAACCGGCGGCGCTCACCGGCCCCGACGATGGTGCGCGGGTTGTAGCGCAGGCAACGCGGATAGGGAGGCGGCAGACCGCGCGCCGCCAGATAATCGGCCGCTGGAGATCCGGCGATGGGCTGGCTCGCCTTCCATAGGCGAAGTGCAAGAGCGCGATGGTCCGCGGCCGCCTTCGGGCGCGGCATTGTGAGCGGCTCCGCATCGTGAAGTTTGCGCCGGCGCAAAGCAGCCAGAACATCGCGCGTGTCGCAGCCGGCAAAGCAGTGGAACAGGATCGCCCGCTCGCCCAGGCGTACCGACAGGCTGGGACCATGATCGTTATGTGCCGGGCACCGGCATTCGCCGCGCGTACCGCGCCAGATCCCACCCAGGGCTTCGACAATGGCTTTGGCGCGATGGGGAGCAGCTATGGGCATCGACTAATCCTCGGAAGTGGTGGAGCGCCGCTGCTGATTGCGCCCTCCCCTCCCCGATATTTCACCCCGGCATGCCTTTGGGTGCCAGGATCCCGAATTCCTCGACGATGCGATCGGTTGTGTAGTGCGTCGCGCCGTCGCGTTCATAGGAGTTGTCCTTGAGCCGTCCGGCTATGCGCACGAGATCCCCGACTTGAGCCCGGTCGGCGATATGTTTTCGCTGGCCTTCGCTGAAGACGCTCACGCGGTTCCAGTGGCTGTCTTCCTGCCATTCGTTATCGTCACCCTTGCGGCGATAATTCGCGCAGACCGACAGCAGGGTGACTTTCGGCCGCGCGTCGATTTCCCCGATCCGGCCGATGATCTCGAACTTGGCGAAGTTGATCATGCACCCTCCATGCGCAAGGTCATTTGGCCGGCAGCCTATCGTAGGCGGCTAACTTCGCGTATCCCTCCAGGCGGGGGGATTGAACGATTGCATCAGGCGCGACGCCGATCTCTTTCTCAAAATAAAAAGAATCAAAACGCCGCTGCTCGCAGCGGAAGCTTTTCCGATTCAAAAGGATTCAGATTCAGGAGGCCGAAAGCACAGCATTTCTGCGGGTTTGAGCAAGCTTATCCTGACCGGACGGGGGATTTTGCCTGCCCTTCCGGGGGCGCTTCCCTGACCGATCGGGGGATGCAACCTGACCTGCTGGGGCCTTCCTGACCGTATGGGGGACAGCTTCCTGCTGGAGTGATTCGCTCGCCATAGCGTTCGTCAGGGACTTTCTTCGGCGTCCGCGCTGCCGTTTGCGCGGGTCCGGGCGCTTGGAAACGCGACTCGCCGCACTTCCTCATGGTTTGCTGCTTCGGAGCGAAGTTCCATCCTGACCTCTTGGGGGCCGAATCCGGTGTCTATCCTGCCCTGACTTGACGCGTAAGGACAGGTCAGGCAGATTTTCTCCCACGCTGGACGAATCGGCGCAGACTTCATGGCATGGATGACGAGCAAGCCCTAGATCACGCTGTAACGCCCTCCCCCACCGGCGATGACGCTTCTCCGGGACGGGCGA